>JAYUPV010000231.1:0-6855 GCA_043759865.1 Alphaproteobacteria bacterium
GCTTGTTGCGGCACAAGCTGCTGCGGAGCCAGTGCAACAGGTTGCATCATCACGGGTTGCACGGGCTGTGCGCTGGTCAGCGCGTTCATCTGGCCGATCAGGTCTTTCATGTCTTTTTCAACGGCGACAAGGCGCACGAGCGACGGCACGACGGTGTCGAAATCGTCGCGCACGCCCTGCACCGATTGTTCGAGGCGGTTGAAGCGCGCGTCGTTGTCATCGAGCGGCTCTGCGAAAAGCTGCGTGAATTTCATGCCTTCGGGCGGCGCGAGCGCGCGGAACGCGTCCATCGACGACGGTCCGCGTGGCTTTTGCGCCATGGGAACGGGCAGGGTTTGCGCGGCAGGCTCGCTGCGGAACGCTTTTTTCAAGCCCGAAGTCGAGCAGCCGGAAAGCGCGAAAGCCGCGACGAGCATGATGGATATGACATAGGGGTTGCCGCGCGTCCGGCGTGTCCGGAGCGGTTGCGTGCTGTCGCCCGCAGGTAGTTTACGGTCTGCGATGCCCTTCAAAAAGGAATATCCCCTGAATAAAACATAGTCATATCACCCGCTTCCATCGTACGGAGGCGGCGAATCGCGGTCAACTGTTATTAATTAGTTAACGTCTTCGCTATTTACTGGGTGACGGTCGTCTGCTTGGTCGCGAGAGTCTTACCCTTGTACTCGCCGTCGCCGACATAGGACACGACCACGCTTGCGCCGGGTGAAATCGGGCGCGTCAGCGGAACGTTGACTGTCCGTTTCGACATCTCGGGATAAATGGCGACATTATTCAGAATGCCGACTTGTTCATCCGCCGCCTTCACGATGACCTGACCGTAAACGCTGCCGACGCCGGGCGTATGGCCGATGTCGAGCTTCAGCAGGGACGTATTGTCCTGCGAGGTGAGTTGCGGTGTGCCGATCGTGACTTCGCCTTGCGCTATATCGCCTGAGCGCACGATGACGGGGACGGTAAAGCCGAGCACGACCTTGACCTTCACTGAGGGACTTTCTCCCGTCGCGCCGAGTTCTTCGTCTTCGGGCAGTTCGTCAAACAGCAGGTGGCCGCGGTATTCGCCGGGCGGCAGGTCGGCGGGGCGGCGCAAGGCGAGGTTCACGTTCTGGCGGCCGTTGCTGGCGAGAGTCACCTGACGCGGGCTGAACACCACCATTTTCGGCACGCTGAAGGCGTTTGAATCGTCAGGCGGCAGGTCCTGATATTGTCCCTGTTCGTCCATTTTCATCAGCTTCCAGCCGAGGCGGAAGGTATGCGTTTTTGAATCCGTGTTCATCATCATCAGCGTATGGCGGCGCGTCTTGTCCTCGAACACGAAACGCATGGGCGAGATGATGAGATGTGCGAAAGACTGTCCCGCCGCCAGCAGGCCCAGCAGGACGGCGCAAGCGGCGAGGGTGTAACGGGGCTGGAAGCGCATGGGATTTCTCCTTAATTATTGACGATGATCGAAATTTGTCCGGAATAGCTGCCCTCGCGGTAGAGCGCACGGGTGCCGTCGGTATGCAGCCGCGCGCCGAGCCGGAGGGTCACGTTGCCGGCGGGGTTGGTGCGCGGCGTGACGGGCGAAATCTCGAAATTGTCGACCGTGAAAACCGGCGTGGCGCAGGCGCAGGAAAGGCTCAGCGAAGGCGGGCTGATGGTGATGGAAAGGTCGGTGTCGGGCAGGAAGCCCTGCAACTCGTAAATCCCCTCGCGCGCCGGTATCTGCGAGACAAGCGCGGGCGGGTAGTTGGTGACGCCAAGCGGCGTGACGGAAACCGTATGGGCGGCATTGTTGTTCAGCAGCAGGAATTTTCCGAAGCCGAGCGTCTGTGTCGGGTTGATTTCCGGCGCGGCCAGCGCAGCGCCTGCTTGCGACAGGCATGCGGCAAGGGTCAGGGCGGCCATGATGTTGAGCGTCTTCGTCACGCAACCAAGGCTATAGCGGCCTTGGGAAAATACAACAGGAAAAATCAATAATTCGCGGTGATGCGCACGGTTCCCGTATATGCCTGCGCCGAATAGCTAAGGCCGCTTGGAACAGTGCGCAGCGTTGCCCCGAAGAAAATATCAATTTCCCCCGCGCCGTTGAGGGTGACAACGCCCGTCGCCGTCGTGGGGTTGAAGGTCAGCGCCCCGCCGCCCGGCTGTATCGCGAAGGTCCAGGTATCGACGCGGAAAACGGCATCGGCGGGTGTGGTCTGCCCGACCAGCGACACATACGGGTTGCTGGTGTTGTCGTCCATGATGGAGAGGTTCATGGTGGCGGTGGGAACGCCGCCTGTTATGTTAACGCGCAGCTTGTTGGGCGTGCCGCTGTCGATGGCAATCAGCCGCGCGCTGCCGACGCTGCCTGCATTGTGCGTCAGCACCGAAGCGGGCGAAACCGTGGCGGTAGCCGAGGCCGTCGCGTGGTTACGGGCATAATAGGTGTTGCCGAAGCTGAGGTTGTTGAGATTGATGACGGGGCTGCCGATGCTGACCGTCACCGTGATGTCCTCGGTACTCACGACCTGCGCGAAGGCGACAGGGCAGGCAAAGGCGATGGCAAAGCACATGGCTATGCGTACGCATGTATTTCTTACATTCATAACCGACAATTCCTTTGTCAGGTGTTTTTATAAAATCGTCTGAAGGGAAAACCCGCCGGAAGCTCCCGTGCCGCGAGGGCACGGAAGCGTTCCGAAAGGTAGACGGATTAGTAGCTGAGGGTCAGGCGGACAGTACCGACATGATCCTGCGCCGAATACACAGCAGCGCCGGGAACGGTGCGGAGAGTCGCGCCGAACTTGACGTGTGCTGTGCCGGTGTTGGTCAGCGTCAGCGTACCGTTGCCGGTGGCACCGCTGAAGCCTGTCAGCGTGCCGCCGCCGACCTGGGCAGCGCCCGTCCAGGTGTCAACCCGGAAGGTGGCGTTTGCAGGGGTGGTGGTGCCGGTCAGGATGACGAACACGTTTGCCGGCGTGACGTTGTCGCGGATCTGCAGGGTCATGGCCGCGCTCGGAACGCCTGCGGTCACACTACCGACGTTCACGTCCAGCGCCGCTGCGCCAGCCGTGCTGATCGGGATCAGGCGTGCGCTGCCGGCGGTGCCGGTCGCGTTGGTGAGCACGTCAGCCGCGGAAACAGTCGCGGTAGCCGTTGCCGTTGCATGGTTCTGCGCGTAATATGAAGTGCCGAAACTGAGCGGCGTTGTGATAACGTCGGGGTTGGGGATGGCGACCGTGACGGTGATGTCTTCGGTCGCGACGATTTGTGCTTGCGCTGTCGGAAGACCCGCAGCAAAAGCGAAAAGGCTCAGGCAGAGCCCTGTATACATCAGATGCTTTCTCATTTCGAAATACTCCTCAATCCTTGAGTTGTTTTAATGCTGCCCCTAATAACAGCTACGTTAGTCAAGTTTGGCAGGAAACGATTAAGGGTTGCTTAAGTGCATGGAATGAATCATTAAACCAAGATTAACAACGTCTTTTCGTAATATCCGGAATCCTCGGAGAAGGGTGGATTTCCTCAGGAAATGTGGCTATCTTGATTAACAGGGGATTAAAGACTTTTCTGCTTCCGGGGTACTTCACCATCATCGACCACCGAAAACATTTCGGGAACGCTATTTTGCGTGCGCAGGGGGAATCCCTCTGGCGCGGGTCGAGTCGTTTTTCTATTTTGCTGTTTTGCGCTTTCGCAAGTTTTTCGGCGCAGGCCGCAACATCGCCCGACCCCGAAGCGATGATGGATTTGCGCCAGCAATTTGCCGAGCGCATCGGCCGGAAAATGCACGAAGCCGACCTGTTGATGTCGGGTGAAAATAAATTGCATCTCATGGAAATACAGTCAGGCTCCGTTATTGCCGACGGCGAACAGCTGATGATGCGCGGCACCGTGGGCGAACAAGCGCTGCAGCTCGGGCAGGAAATTATTGTCGTCAAGAAGAACGACCGGTTGCTGGTGTCACTTGCCGATGTGGTGGCAGCGCTTGAATTTCCGGTCACGGTATCGCCCGCCGACGGCACGGCCGCGGGCTGGTTCGTGCGCGAAGACCAGCCTTTCAAGCTCGACACAAAAAAATCGGAAGTGACAATCGCGGGCGAAACGTCGCGGATTGCGCCTGAAGACATTTCCGCAAGCGCGGAAGATATTCTCGTTTCCACCGCGCTGGTCGAAAAATGGGCGGGCTTGATTATCGGTCTCGACCTGCAGGGGCTGGCGCTTGCCTTCAAGGGCGAAAGGCCGCTGCCCATCGAGGAAAAGGAACGTCGCAAAAAATTGCCGAAATACGCGGCGTCCTCCACCGATGTGGCGCAGCTGCCTCTGAAGGAAGAGCCGTACCATATTTTTTCGAAACCCTATCTCGACGTCAATATCGGCGCGGGCGCGAGCCGTCTAGACGGCAACAGCCCGATGCGCAGCACCAGCGCGTGGTCGGCCATCGGTGCCGGCGACATGCTCGGTTTTTCCTCGCGGATTTTCGCCTCGGGCAACTGGGACAGCGACGGCACGGGCGAACCTCTGAACGCCCTGCGCCTGACCTTCGGGCGCGAAGACCCCGACGGGCATGTGCTGGGGCTGCCGGGCGTGCGCTCGGTCGAATTTGGCGACGTTGACGCCGTCAATCTGCCTCTTCTCGGCGGCGGCGTGCAGGAACAGGGCGTGTACTTGTCGAACCGTCTCGCGGGCGACATCACCACCCAGTCGCGCATGGATATTCGCGGCGACACGCTGCCCGGCTGGGATGTCGAGCTTTACAACAACGAAAGCCTGCTTGGGATACAAACGGCGGGCAATGACGGGCGCTATACTTTCCCCGCTGTGTTCCTGTTCGAGGGCGAGAACGTCATGCGTCTCGTGTTCTACGGGCCGCAGGGCGAAACGCGCGAGGAAATACGTCGCATCGTTTCCCATGCCAGCTCCATCGCTGCTGGGGAAAGCAAGTGGGAAACCTCTCTGACGCGCACAAATGAGTCAACCTATAATGCCCAGGATTCCAATTCACCCATCGACGGCGACCCGCACCTGACTGCGCGCTATGAATACAGCTTCGGGCCGCAGGGCTCGGTGAATATGGGAGTCACGCACCGCAGCGAGCTTGGCGGAACCGCTTCCGCCACCAAGGACTATGTGCAGGCGGGTCTCGCCACCAATCTTGCGGGCGCTCTGGTGACTGCGGATGCCGCCTATGACGTTGACGGCGAATATGTTGCCGACGTTCTGGCGCGGCGTAGTTTCGGCCAGCACCAGACCGGCCTGCAGCTGCAACATTCTTCGGGCGCGTTCCCGCAAGGCGGGCTCGCCAGCTTCGCGCCCGAGAATCTTGTGCAGGCGAATATCCGTGGGCCTTTCGCTGACCATTTCCTCGGCCTTTCGAATATCAGCTATACTGGCGATGCGGGTTATTCGACCGGCAGCGGCGGCGTAAAGACCATGCAGGCGGGTGCGAGCCTTAACGGTCGCGCCGGAAATTTGACCGCCAGCACGTCGTTGAACTATACCAATTCGGAAACACTTGGCGTCGGCACGTCGCCGGAGGACAGGCTGTCGGGCGCGACCTCGCTGCGCGGCAATGTCGGGCGCGGGCGCTGGCGGCTGTCGACGGATTACGGCGTGCAGCCTTTTGACCTGCACAACGTCGCTGCGAATTACACCTACCCCTTCACGCCGCAGCTGCAGGGCGTGGCGGAAGTGCGGCACCAGACAGATGACGGCCTTTCGACGCTGGAGCTGAGCGCAAGATGGAGGCATGACAAATTCGTGCTGTCGCCGCGCGTCGAGGTCGATACTGACGAACAGCTGACCATGGGCGTCAACATGAATTTCAGCCTCGCCGACGACCCGTATGGCGAAGGCTACAGCATGTACAACCGAGGCTTGACTTCGACCGGCGGTGTCGCCGCGCGGGTGTATCTGGACAAAAACGGCGACGGCATTTTCAACACCGGCGACGAGCTGCTGCCCGATGTCGATGTGCGTTCTCTGCAATCGGGCGGGCGCGGCACGACCGGCGAAAAAGGTGTGGCTTTCATCCCGAGCTTGCAGCGCGGCGTGCGCACAGACATCGTTGTAGAACCCGAAACGCTGCCCGATCCTTATTACCAGCCGTCGACGGCTGGTAATTCGGTTCGCCCGCGCCCCGGCGTGACATAGCCGCTCGATTTCCCGGTGGTGGTGGGCGGCGAGCTTGACGGGCAGGCGGGTTTTGCTGTCGCGGAAGGCAAGTCGCCGCCGACGCGTGGCATGCGCGTGAAACTGGTGGCACCCGACGGCACGGAAGTGCAGAACACGGCGGTCGGCTCCGACGGTTATTATTCCATGAGCGGCGTGCGCCCCGGCGTTTATTACCTGCTCGCGGAAACGGGCAAGAACGCGCCTGCGGGTAGCGTCGCACCGCGCACGCTTGCTTTTACTTCTGAAGGCTCGACCTATTTCGGCGAGAATATTACGCTCGCCGCCGGTGATGAAACGCGCTTCTCCTTCACCGCTGCAAATGACTCCCCCGCCGCGAAAAGGCCCGGGCGCATTGTGCGGCAGGAAGACATCGCGGGCAGGGGGCTGTTTATCCATGTGGGCGAATACCGCTCCAGTCTCGCGCTCACCCTTGCGAAATACCGCTTCAGGCTGATGTCCGGCCCGTGGGAGGGCCTGTTCAAAGTCATCGAACCAGAAGTGGACGAAACCGCGGGCGAAGCAGCCATTAAAGATTCGGCGGGCGAAGCAGCCATTAAAGATATAGTGATGAAACCCGCCCGCCCGCTCGGCATGGCGGATGCGGTCGCCACCTGCCGCGCTTTGCAGGAACAGTCATATAAATGTCGTATCGAGGTCGTGACCCGATATCTCGACCCCGCGCCCGAGCCGCCGCCTGCCGCTGTCGTTCCCAAA
>JAYUPV010000232.1:0-7445 GCA_043759865.1 Alphaproteobacteria bacterium
CTTCCTGCACCGCGCCAAGCGGCAGGGCATAGCGCTCGCCTTCCACCTCGGCGATCAGCGCGGGCAGGATGGCGAGGGTGAGCGGGATGCGAAGTGTAAAGGCACAACCCCTGCCCGCCATGGACGACATATCGACTGTGCCACCGATTTTCTCGATATTACTTTGCACGACATCAAGCCCTACGCCGCGACCCGAGAGAGAAGTGACGCCCGCTGCCGTTGAAAAGCCCGGCGTAAAAACCAGCTGCTGCACCTGCCGTGGCGACATAGCTGCGAGAACAGCTGGCGTGACCAGTCCCTTTTCCACGGCTTTGTTCCCGATGGTATAAGTGTCAAGCCCGCGTCCGTCGTCGGACACCTCTATCACCACCTGCCCGCCTTCGTGCCGTGCGGCAAGGCGCACAACGCCTTCGGGCGGCTTGCCTGCTGCCACGCGGTCGGCGGGTTTTTCGATGCCGTGCCCCGCCGCGTTGCGTACCAGATGCATCAGCGGGTCGCGCACCAGTTCCAGCACCTGCCGGTCGATCTCGGTTTCTTCGCCTTCGCATTCAAGGCGGATTTTTTTGGCAAGGTCGATGCCGATATCGCGAACAAGGCGCGGCAGCCGCGACATGAGCGCGCCAACAGGCTGCATGCGCGCTTTCATCACCTCTTCCTGCAATTCGGAGACAGCTTTGCTGAGATGTTGCAGGGGCTGTCGGTCTGCACCAGCATTTTCTGACGGCTGGAGCAACTGGTTGCGCGCCAGCACCAGCTCGCCCACCAGCGTCATGATATTTTCGAGCGTATCGACATTCACTCTCAAAGATTTCGCAGCGATATCGTCTGTTGCGGCTGCGCTTTGGGCAAAGGCTTCGGCGGGCGGCTTTTTGTCGGCCGCAGCCATGTCGAGCAGGCCTATCAGCACTTTGTCGTCGCCTGCGGGCTCGCTGCCCGTCGCGGCAAGCCCGCCCACAATGCCCTTGATACGGTCGAGTGACTGCAAAATCAGTGAAACAGAATCCGGCGTCACCTGCAGCGTGCCCTTGCGGTATTGCCCCAGAACGTTTTCGGCGTGATGCGCGACATTTTCCAGTCTCGGCAGGCCAAGAAAGCCGCAATTGCCTTTTACGGTATGTACGACGCGGAAGATGCGTCCGATAAGCTCGGCATCGCCGGGATTTTTTTCGAGCTTCACAAGGTCAAGATCGAGCGCGTTCAGGCTGTCCGCCGTCTGGGTCAGGAATTCCTGAAGTAATTCATCCATGCCTAAGCCTCCCTTGCTTTACCAGCATGGACGCAAACGATTAAATTTTGCTTATTCCTTCATGAAAACGTGCTTTTTGCATACAGGCGTATGCCGTTTTAGCGCATGCGCGGGCGGAAGGCGGCACGCCGTGGCGCTTCGACCGTTTCGGCGGTGCGCAGCCCCTGTTCGCTGATGTAGTCGCTGATCTCGCGCCGCTTGATAGAGGCGGGATCCTGTTCCGCGAATTTCTTTTCGAGTTCGGCGAGCAGCGTCGGGCCGACCCTGCCTCTGGCAAGGTCAAGCGGTGTCTGGCCATCGTCATTGCGGTCCGCGACATTGCCGCCATTGGCAACAAAAAGCCTGACCGTCTCGTCGTGGCCGCTTGAGGCCGCCATGTGCAGCGCACTGTTGCCATTCGCAAGTTTCTGTTTCTGGTTCACCTGCGCGCCGCCCGCGATGAAATCTTTCATCAGCGCGATATTGCTACCGGTCGAAAGGTGCATGAGCGCGGTCTTGCCATCCTGATCGACCAGGGTCAAGAGGGGTGACTCGCGTTCCAGCAGAAAACGGATGAGGCCTTCGTCGGGTTTGTGCTTGGAGAACTGGCTCAATATTTCGATGCCCGCAACTTCCCCGGGGGCTTTGTCGTCCGAACCCGCGCTCATGGCTGGCGCACCTTGAAGGCCGCGCGCTGCGGCGCGGGCGTGGGAGCAGCAAGGCGCATCCCCTGTTCATCAATGTAGGCAGAAATATCGCGGCGGGCGACGAGGCCGGGGTCCTGCTGTTCAAACTGTTCTTTCAGTTTCACCAGCATGGCGTGGCTGAACTTCCCCTGCGCAATATCATAGGGCGTGTTGCCAGATTTGTTCGGCAGCGCGACATTGGCGCCATAGACGAGCAGTGTTTCAAGCGTCTTTTCGTTCCCGCTATGCGCGGTCATGTGCACCACGCTGTTGCCGTTGCGGTCCTGCTGGTTGATGACCGCGCCATGAATGAGCAATTTTTGGGTCACTTCCAGATTGCTCCAGCCTGAAATGAGCATCAGCGCGGTACTACCGGTGATGTCGGTGAGTGTCAGGTCGGCACGGTCGATAAGCCATTTGACCTGATCAATATCAGGCTGCTGTTTTCTGGCCTCGGCAAGCAGCTCACGGCCGTATTGCTCGGCTTGCGGATCTTGCTGTTTTGCGGGTGGCGGCGCAGGCATGGGGTTGATTTCCCTGAACAATCAAAGACCCGGCATCATACCAAAATCATAATATTATGTCAATAGGTTAAAAAGTCAGCTGGAACTCGACCCGCCCGAATTCAGGCTGCGCTGTCCATGCCAGTTTCAGGTCGAAAACCACCGCAAATTTTCCCGTCACATAAGCGTGAACAGAGCGCGGGTCGAGGTCATCGGCCTGTGTTTCGCCGCGCAAGGCCGCTTCGGCCCCTTCGCGGAAGCCGGGGTTCTTGCCCGTCACCAGCACCTTCACGCCCTTGTTTCCCTCAAGCGCGGAGACGGCGATTTTGCCTTCGCCGTGGTTGCATTCCTCGGCCATGATCAGCAGGTTCAGAAGCGTCTTGAAAAAACCGCGCGGTGGCATGGAGAATTTCACGCCGAGATCCGGCTCGAATTCCGACTGGATGCGGCCTGACTTGATAAGGTCGGTGAAAGCCTCGCGGATATCTTTGAAGCCGATATTCTTGTCCGTGCCGGCGGCGCCGTAGCACAGACGGAAATTCTTGAGACGGATGGAGGCCTGCTGCGCGCTGTCGGCAATGAGCTTGACTGCCTCGTCGCCCGCATCGTCGCCCAGTTCCTGCATCAGCTCGACACCGTTTGAAACAGCACCCACGGGGCTGACGAGATCGTGGCAAATCCGTGACGCAATAAGTTCCATCACGCGCGGGCTGAGCAATACATCCATGTTTATCCCCTCTTCTTTTAAAACGGTGAACCGATGCCGCTTTGTTTCAGCTGCCCTATCAACTGGTTTTTCAGGCGCTCTAAACCTTCGGCGGTAAAGCCCTCGGCGCGGATGGTCAGCACGTCCTCGGTGTTCGAGGGGCGCATCAACCACCAGCCGTCGGGCGTAGTCACGCGCACGCCGTCGATATCGTTGATGGCGACATCTTTTGCGTTTTCTTTTTTAAGACGCTCTTTTATTTCAGGCGCGATGTCGAATTTGCGGTCGGCCGGAACATGGAAGCGGTATTCCGGCGTGTTCTGCATTTTCGGCAGGTGTTTGGTCAGCTCGGAAAGCGGCTTGCCCGCATGGCTGAGGATGTTCAAAAGCCGGACCGCGCAATAGGGCGCGTCGTCAAAGCCGTAATATTTGTCGGCGAAGCAGATATGCCCCGCAAGCTCGCCCGCGAGAGGCGATTTCAATTCCTGCATTTTCGCCTTGATCAGCGAATGGCCGGTGTTCCACATCACAGGCTTGCCGCCGAGGCGCGTGACTTCGTCGAACAGCACGCGCGAGCATTTCACGTCGGCGATGATATACGCGCCGGGATGGGTTTTCAAAACTTCCTGTGCGTAGACGGTCAGCAACAGGTCGGCCCAGAGAATGCCGCCATCCGCATCGACAGCACCAATCCGGTCTGCGTCGCCGTCAAAACCAATGCCGATATCGCAGCCATATTCCTTGACTGCTTTTTGCAAATCGACAAGGTTCTTGGCGACAGTCGGATCGGGGTGGTGGTTCGGGAAGGTGCCGTCGATATCGTCATACAAAAGGATATGCTTGCCCGGCAGTTTTTTGACGAGGCGGCGCAAAATCTCGCCCGCCGCACCGTTGCCGTTGTCCCACGCCACTTTCAGGTCTTTGGGGCCGGAATAATCCTGCAGCATGCGGTCGACATAGGCGTCCTGCACATCGGCGGTCGTCACCCTGCCGCTGCCGGTTTCAAAATCGCCTGATGCTGCAAGCTTGCCGATTTCCTGTATCATCGCACCGTAAAAAGGACCGCCCTGATAGGCCATCTTGATGCCGTTATACGACAGCGGGCTGTGTGAGCCGGTAATCATCACCGCCGCATCCTTGCCGCGCGACTTCATGGCGAAATAGGCCATGGGCGTCGGGCCAAGGCCGATATTCTCGACATCGAGTCCGCAATCGGTCAGGCCGCGAATGAGATTTTCGGAGAAGGGGATCGAGCTTGCACGCCCGTCAAAACCGACCGAAACCGTTTTGCCGCCTTTCAGGCGTTTCAGCATGGTGCCGAAGGCGCGACCGACGAAATAGCAATCAGCCTCTTTCAGCGTGTCACCCACCGTGCCGCGTATGTCGTATTCACGCAGGATGCTGGGATGGAAAACATGCTTGGCGGGTGATGCTTTCGTCGCGGCGTTTTGCGTTGTCATAACTTTGCCTCCTGTGCCTGAATACGTCCCTGCTGTTATAGCTACAAAATGGCTTTTGGGCGAGAGACATAAGGACCCGAGTCTTTTCATATTGCCAGGCGGGTGCCTTCTGCTATCATGTCCCCCGATTTAAAACACAAAAGGGACAGCGATGCGCCGCATGAGTGCCGGACAGATCAGGGACAGCTTCAATGCCCAGAAAGAGAAGTTCCAGAAGGAACACGCCCAGTCCGGCTTGCTCGACGCGCTCGGGAACCTAAGCCTTGCCATCGCCGATATACAGGCGGAGGGGCATGACGTATCGCTGCAGATTTTTGGCAACCCGTCAGAACAGGCCTTTGCCATGTTTCCGCGCGGCGGCGGCCTGACCACCCCCGTCAGCGGCATCCTCCGTATCGGCCGGAACGAGCGGCTGCTCGCCATTTCGACCAAGGTCGGCGGCGCGCCCGCGCTGCAACTGGCGGTTTCCGATTTTGATATCCGCTTCAACGGCACGGAGGGAAAGCTGAAGGAAGGCGATATCGGCAACAGCATCCGTGCAAAAATTTTCGACCTCAAGAGCGACCCCGAGGCGCTTGTCAAGTTCCAGAAAGACGTGCTGTATCACGGCGCGCGCAACAGCGCTGTCGACGCACTTGATAATGCGGGGGCATTCGACAACAATGCGAAGGCGACCAAGCCGAAACTGAAAGCCCCGCCCAAGCCCCTTGCATGACAGAACCTTTCACAGCCTATCTCGCCCCCGACGGATTCACCGGAGATCTCGTTGCCGAACTGGGCGAGAGAGAGGTGATTGATATTTTCGACCGTCTGGTGCTGGCCAAGGGCGCGCCGCGCAAAATTATCTGGGCAGAAAACATCTGGCTCAACCCGCAATGGATCGAAATATCCTCCATCGGCGACGCCGCAAAAAAACTGAAGGCGCTGCAGCGCAACTGGGTCAATTACGCGTTTGATTTCCACCGCCGCAGCGGGCTTGTCACCGAAAAGCTGCCCTATGTCGCGGGCAAGCCGCTGAAATTCGGCGAGCCTCTGATTACCGCGCCGCTGGGGTCGTGGACGCTGGTGAAGGAAAACCTGTTGATCGCCTCCCCCGCCTGTTCCGAGCCTGTGCCGAACGGCGCGTATAAATTTGAAGAAGACAAGGGCGAACCGCCGAACCGCGCATACTTGAAATTATGGGAGGCGCTGACACGCTGCGGAAAAATGCCAAAATCAGGCGAAACATGCGTGGATTTTGGCTCCGCCCCCGGCGGCTGGACATGGGTGCTGCATTCCCTCGGCGCAAATGTCATCAGCATCGACAAAGCACCGCTCGCGCCCAATATCGCCAAGCTGCCGCGCGTGAAATATCTCGAACAAAGCGCGTTTTCGCTGACCCCTGCCGATATCGGCCCGGTCGACTGGCTATTTTCCGACATCATTTGCTATCCCGAACGCCTGCTGCGCCTTGTGAATGACTGGCGGGAAGCGGGCCTTGCGCGGAATTTCGTGACAACGATTAAATTACAAGGAGATACCGACCATAACGCCATCCAGCCTTTTCTTGACGTAAATGGCTCGTATGCTATTCATCTTTATAACAACAAACATGAAATAACCTGGTTCAGTCTGGAGCAAGCATCATGACCTACAAAGGCGATGAACACCTGCAATCCCTGCTTTCCGCCGCCGGCGAAAAACGCCCTGTCGCCGAAATCAAGGAAACGCTGAAAGGCATCAACGCTGCTCCCGCCGACCTTGGTGAACCGGACCGCTGGGTAAAACTTTTCAAGACCAACGGTAATGCCGAAGCTGTGGCGCAGCTTGCCGCGCTCAAAAAGAACCTCGCCGCCAACCAGAACAATGTGCAGCAGGACAAGCTTGCCGATTTGCGCGCTGAAATGGCAAAACGCGGCGTGGACGGTTTCTTCGTTCCCCGCGCCGACGAATTCCAGGGCGAATATGTGCCCTCGCGCGCGGAGCGCCTTGCCTGGGTCACGGGCTTCACCGGTTCCGCCGGCAATGCCGTTATCCTGAAAGACAAAGCGGGCTTTTTCACCGATGGCCGCTACACCCTGCAATCGCGCACGCAGGTCGATGCAAAGGCTTTTGAAATCTGCAATATCTCTGAAAAGCAGCACCCCATTCCCACCATGTCCCCCGCCGAGTGGATTGAAAAGAACCTGAAGCCCGACCAGAAATTCGGCATCGACCCGTGGGTGCATACGCCCGCGAGCGTCAAGGAAATCAAGGCCGCCGTCGAAAAAGCAGGCGGCACACTGGTGCTGCTCGATACCAACCCGCTGGATGCCGCGTGGAAAGACCAGCCCCCCGCGCCCCTCGCCCCCGTCGTGCCGCAGCCGCTGCAATATGCAGGCCGGTCTTCCGATGAAAAACGCGACGACCTTGCCCATGTACTTGGTGCAAAAGGCGTGGATGCGATTGCGGTCGCGCTGCCCGAGGAAGTTGCATGGCTCCTGAACATCCGTGGCGGCGACGTGCCCTGCACCCCCTTTGCTTTGTCGTATGCCATCGCGCACAAGGACGGCTCGGTAGACTGGTATATCGACAGCCGCAAAGTAGCCGATGAAACCCGCCAATGGGTCGGCAATGACGTACGTTTTCACAGCCCCGCTGAATTTGCTGACGGCCTCGAAGCGCTTGCGAAAGCGGGTAAAAAAGTCTGGATTGATCCCGGCTCCGCCCCCGTGAAGACCGCTGAAATCGTAAACGCAAATGGCGGCACGGTGCATAGCGAAAAAAGCCCGATTCAATTGATGAAGGCGAAAAAGAACGCTGTTGAAATTCAAGGCACGATCGACGCCCATATCCGCGACGGCGTGGCTGTCACGCGCTTCCTTTCGTCCATCTGCGGTCAGGGCG
>JAYUPV010000233.1:0-2126 GCA_043759865.1 Alphaproteobacteria bacterium
CCGCTGCAGCAGCCGAAAGCAACGATGCGCCTGTTTTGCAGGATAGCTCGACCGAGAGCCTCTCGAAAGTTTTCGCCGCCCTCGCCGCGCGCGCCAAGGACGGGTTGAAGCAATACCGCCCGACGCTGGCGAAGCTGAACGAATTTGTTTCCAAATTCCAGTCTATCCCTGTCGATCAGGTCGGCATAGAGCTTGCGACCTCCGACCGCCTGCGCGAATACAACCTGATGACAAGGCCGGGCAGCGATGACCAGTCGCTTTACGCCATCCTGACTATTTACGATGCGCGCTTCCTCGTGCGTCTGCAGGAAGAACAGAAGATCGTTACCTATACCGAGAACATCAACAAGCCTTCTGACTCTGTCCAGTATCTCGACAGCGACGAATTCTGGTACCGCACCGAGCGTTCCTCGGGCGGCACGCTGAAGGTGAACAAGAACGACCCGAAGTTCAACCTCTACGACCTCTCGAAAGAGGAAGACGTGATGAGCTTTATGATGGCAATTGCCGAAACGACCGCCGCGCTTGCCGCGAAAGACGACCTTCGTTCCTTCGACGCGCCCCCCGCGCAGGACGGCAAATCCATCCCCAAATCCTTCTCCGGCTTGAAACCGAAGCGCTAGACTCTTCCGTCTTTCAGCTCCAGCACGCGGTCCATGCGCTTTGCGAGCTCGTAGTTATGGGTCACGATCATTGCGCCGATTTTCAGGGTCTGGATGGTTTCCAGCATCATCTCGAACACGCCATCCGACGTTTTGGGGTCGAGGTTGCCGGTGGGTTCATCGGCCAGCAGCAGGGCTGGCTTGTTCACAAGGCCGCGGGCAATCGCCACGCGCTGCTGTTCCCCGCCCGAGAGTTGCGACGGGAAGTGCGTGGCCCGCTTTTCAAGGCCGACTCTGCCGAGCAGTTCTTCGGCGCGCTGTTTTGCGGCACCCGACGCGACACCCGCCACATATTGCGGCAGCGTCAGGTTTTCAAGCGCGGTGAAGTCGGATAGTAAATGATGCGACTGGTAAACGAAGCCGATTTGCGTGCGGCGGAGCGCGGTGCGGTATTCGTCCGCCGTGCTTTCGACTTTCTGACCGTTAATAATAACATCACCGCTGGTCGGGTTTTCGAGCAGCCCCGCGATTTGCAGCAACGTGGTTTTGCCCGAGCCGCTGGGGCCGAGCAGCGCGACCACTTCGCCGCGCGCGATGGTGAGGTTTACACCATTCAGGATATGGAGCAGGTGCCCGCCCTGCTCGAAACTGCGCTTCACATTTTTGAGTTCGAGGACGTTACTCACGGCGCAAAGCCTCCACAGGGTCGAGCCTTGCGGCTTTCCATGCCGGATAGATGGTGGCGGCGAAGGAAATGACAAGAGCCATCACCACCACGACCGCAACCTCCTGCCCGTCCATTTTCGCGGGCAGTTTCGACAGGAAATAGATTTCATCAGGGAACAGCTTTGCTCCCGTCATGGTTTGCAGCCATTGGCGGATAGATTCGATATTCGCCGAAAACGCGACACCAAGCCCGGCCCCCGCCAGCGTACCGGTTACGCCGATGATAGAGCCGGTATAAAGGAAGATACGCACGATCATGCCGCGCGTCGCGCCCATGGTGCGTAAAATCGCGATATCGCGCCCCTTGTCTTTCACCAGCATGATAAGGCTGGAGATGATATTGAACGCCGCAACGATGATTATAAGCGTTAAAATGAGGAACATCACGTTGCGCTCGACATCAAGTGCGCTTGCAAGGCTTGCGTTGCTCGCTTCCCAGTTGGCGACGGTGTATTCGTCGTTCAATTCCTTAATTACGGCGTCTTGCATTACCTGAATGTGGAGGATGCTGTCGGCCATGACCTCGATGGCGCTCACGCCTTCGCCAGTGTTGAAAAACGGCTTGGCGAATTCGAGAGGCATGAAAACGAAGCTGTTGTTGTATTCAAACATGCCGACATCAAAAATCGAGCCGACGGTAAAGGTTTTCTGGCGCGGCATCTGCCCGAAGGGGGACTGGTTCGCGCTAGAGGAAATAAGATTTATTTTGTCGCCGACATCAAGCCCGAGCCGCGCCGCCATTTTCACGCCAATGGAAACCTTGTCTCCGCCGTAATAATCTTCGCGTCCGATTTTGTG
>JAYUPV010000234.1:0-2246 GCA_043759865.1 Alphaproteobacteria bacterium
GTATATTAACCCATATTTAGAGTGATTCCCCGGCACAACCCGCGAGAAAACAAAGGTCAGCCATGAACTTGCATACCCTCATTAGCGGCGATTTAAGGCGCAAGTTCAGGTCGGCTGCCCTTATGGCGGCGATTTCTCTTACACCTCTGGCGATTTCGGCGCAGCAGGTACAAACCTCGGGTGCCGCCCCGCCCGACAGCGTGATCGTCAAGTCCATGCCAGTTACCCCCGCCCTAATCCTCGCCCCGCCGCCGGAGAACGAGGAGGTGACGCTGGCGCACCGCTTTACACCCCTGCAATCCTTCGCCGCGCTGTTTAACACGGCAGAGGAACGCGAACGCAATATTTTCTTCACCCTCTCGCGCGATGCCATCGCCGAGTTCCGCACGCTCACGAATAACGCCGATGCACGCGGGCCGCTGTCGAGGGCCGAGCTAAAAATGCTGTCCGATATCCGCCTTGCAGCCAAGGCCGATGCGAAAAAATACCGCATCCCCCAGCCTATCGCCGCCACGCTGCACTTCGCCGCACAGCAGACCGGCACCGATTTCGAGGCGCTGGTGACAAGGTTGCAGGAAAATTCAGGCAACGTCATGAATGAATCACCCGCCCGCCTCCATGCCGGCGATGTTTATAAATTCAACGTCTCCACCTGGCTTTACCTCGTGAAGACCCAAGGGGCGAAGCACGGCCTCGGGTTCTTTGCCGATAAAATCGATGTCGGTGCGCCGGTGCCGAACGCGCAGGGGCTGCCGACGGTGCGTGTCGCCGTCAACGACCCGGCCGTGCTGCGCCAGCTGGTCGCCATGCGCAGCAACCCGCGCATCAACGCGCTGCTCGGTGCCGAATATGTGGCGCATGAGCAGGAAATCCCGCAAACCGCCTATAAGGGCATGAACTACGTCTATGACATGGGCGTGGCCGCCAAGCAGCAGCAGCTGATGACCATCGGCTTCGACCTTGGCATACGCGGCGCGGACGGCATACGCGGCCCCCTGACCGCCGCAGCAAAACAGGAATTTGCGCTGATGAGTCCGCTAATGCTGCAAGGCCAGACGGTCGAAACGCTGCTGGCCGATGCGGCACGGCAGGCCGTGGCCGATGCGGAAAAATATTCGACCGTCTACAACGCCATCACCCCCGCGACGGCCTTTGCCGTGCGACATGCGTCGAAAGTGGCTGGGATGGATTTCGGCTACCTAATGCAGCTGGCAAGCGCGGAAAGCGGCTTTGATGCCGATATCTCCGCCACCACCTCGAGCGCGGCAGGGCTGTTCCAGTTCATCGACAACAGCTGGCTGGTCGCGCTCTACGGCTATGGCGCAAAATACGGCCTTGGAGATATCGCAAAAACGATCGAAGTGGAGCGCAATGGCGCAGGCGAAATAACCACCGCGCGCATCAACGACCCGCTGATCGAAAAATACGCCCTCAGCCTGCGCACCGACCCGCGTATCATGTCGCTGATGGGCGCGGAATTCGCGCGTGAGAACCACGACAACCTGCAAGCCGCGCTGCCCCGCCGCAACATCACGCGTACCGACCAATACCTCGCGCATTTCCTCGGCTCGTCGCAGGCGGTAACTTTCATCACCAAGCTGAACCGCAACCCTGATGCTGCTGCAAAAACCGCCTTCCCTGCAGCGGCGCATGCAAACCACGGTGTGTTCTACAAGCGCGGCGGCATCGCGCGCACGCTCGAGGAGGTCTATGACCTGTTCAAGAACAAGTTCAGCAGCACCTTCTTCGACGCCCCCGTGCCGCAGACCCCGCCTGCTCCCCCGCGCATGCCCCAGCCCCTTCTGACCGGACCTGGCTAGTTTCTCGCCTGGAACCCGCTGTTGCTCATCTTGAAAAACTCAACAAATTCTGAGCTCTGGGTATATTATGTGAATAATAATTTACCCGATTCCAGCTTGTCATAGTTATGGTTATTTTCTATAGTCCATCAACGACCAACAAACCCCGAAAAACCGATGCCGATGTTCTATACAGATAAAGGCTTCCTGAAAGCTGTCGCCAAGGGCGATGTCGAGCTGGTCGACAAGTATTTTGCGCATGGGGGCAAAGAAAAATGGCTGGCGCTGCGCGACGAGAACCGCGAAACCCCGCTACACATCGCGGCCGAAAAAGGCCGTGCTGAACTTATCAAGAAATTCATCGCTGCGGGCATGGGGCTTGAAGACACCGGCGGCGACGGCAGCACGCCCCTTGGCAAAGCGGTGTTGGCGCGCAGCCTGACCGCC
>JAYUPV010000235.1:0-5134 GCA_043759865.1 Alphaproteobacteria bacterium
GAACATGCAGCGCAAGATCATCTACACCATGCGCGGCGCCCTGTTGGAGGGCGAAACGCAGTCAGACCGTATCGACAGCATGATTTCGAACGGCGTCACAGCCGTCCTCGACCAGCGCCTGCCCGTCAAATCGGCTTCTTACACCTGGGACCTCGAAGGCCTTGGCAGCGACCTCATGACGCGCTTTGGCGTCAAGGTAGACGTCAGCAAATTCGACAGCATGGACCGTAAGAAGGTCGAAGAAACCCTGAACGAACAGCTTGGCACACTCTACAAGCAGAAAACCGAGCTGGTCGGCGCAGAGCAGATGCGCGGCATAGAGCAGATGATCATGCTCAGCATTATTGACTCTGAATGGAAAGACCATCTGTTGCGCATGGACGACCTGAAACAGGGCATTGGCTGGCGCGGCTACGGGCAGAAAGACCCGTTGCAGGAATACAAACGCGAGGCCTATGAAATGTTCGAGGGCATGTTCTACGCCATCGAGTCCGAGTCCGTGCGCTCCCTGTTCACCTTCCAGATCAGCCAGCCGGATTACGTGGTAAAGCCGCAACCCCAGCCGCAGCCCGAGAAACAGCCGGCACCGGTTGCTTCCCCCGCTAACCCGTTTGCAGATGCAGCGGCACCGGCGGTGAAGTCTGCCGTAGAGCCGACGGTGATGCCTGTTGTGACGACAGCCGTGATACCGGAGACACCGGTCGTGCCGGTCACCCGCGTGCTGCCGCCCAAGGCAGCCCCCGGCGGCGCTACAGGCCCCTGATCCAGCCTATTTCCTGACGACCTTTACGTGCGCTGCGTCCCACGGGCCGGGCCATGCCTCGGCCTTACCGTGGCGCACGGCGCGGATTTTGCCCACGGGGATGTCGCGGGAGTAAAGCACCTTGCCGGGGCCCTTGCTGGTGGCGTGCAGGGGCATGTTGGAGAAGACGCCGGTGTGCCCGAAAACTTCCTCAGACGGGATATAGACGGCGGCGCCCGAGCGGCAGCCGTCGCGAATCACCCCGTTTTTCTTCGCCGCACCGACGTTGCCGACCACCGCGACGGCGGTCATCAGCTCCACCGCGCGGGCGCGGGCGCAGCTGTAGACGCGGTTGTATCCGGCGGCTTTCGACGTCATCGACGGCACCAGCAGCAGGTCGATATCGGAGGTGCTGAGGCGGTGCGAGAGATGCGGCATTTCGATGTCGAGGCAGATGACGAGCGACAGGCGTACACCGCGCCACTCGAACACGTACACTTCGTTGCCGGTCTCGAAATTCCAGCCGCAAACGTCTTTCTCCGACGGTGTCATGACCAGCTTGTCGTGGAACACAGGCTTGCGGTCGGGGAAGAAAACCCAACTGCGGTTGCGGAAGTTTTTGGTCTTCTCGTGCTTCCACGACGACGACCCCGCGACGATGCAAATATTTGTTTTTTCTGCAATTTTCTGGATGAGGGGCATGGTTTTCGCGGCGACGCCTGCGATCCACGCGGTCTCGTCGAGCAGCGTCAAGCCTGCGGGTGCGAAGTGCATCCAGTGTTCGCCCACATGCTCGGGCAGGATGAGGATGTCGGCTTTTTTCTTCGCCGCGTCGCGCGCAAATTTCTCGACCAGCTTCAGCCAGTCGTCGGCCGACTTGAGCGGGTAGGAGAAGTTCGCCGCCCATTGCGCGACGGTGAGTGTTTGCTTTTTCATCTGGTGTTGCTGCCTTCCAAAAACGTTCCGCAGCCAGCGAAACGCTGCACCTGCGATATAGTCCGCTGCTGCTCCCTTACAACTTTTTTCTCCCGTGGCAAAGTTTTTTCTTGCAATCTGGGCCAGATGCCGTAAAAAAGAATCATCTTTCAGAAAATGTTGCGTTAAGCAGCTGATTGCTGATTGGACGGAGAGAAAACCGTCTGATGGGTGAGGCAGTCTCTGCCGATCTTTGTTTTGCCAATTCTACCTTTAAGGGGGTCGAAGGATGGTGCTGCAAATCGCGACGATATCGAAGGATAAGCCGGAGTTCTTCGAACTCCTTGAACGGGCTTACCACGACATTTATGTGCCGGCGTTCCCGATCGAATCCGAACGGGAGAGCCTCGACAAGTTTTTCCAGGCCATCAACGGCGACCTGCCGGGCATTGGCATTGCCGTCAATATCCTCGGCGAGCACCTTGAAGACCCCGAAAAGCGGGTCGTCAAGGGCATCAGCGTGGCCTATTACTACGAACACCAGAACACCGGCCTTCTGGCCTATAACGCCATTGACCCCAAGCACCGCGACAAGGGCATGGGCAAGCTGATGGTCGACAGCCGCATCGAGAGCCTGAAAGCCATGGCAGCCGCCAAGGGCAGGAAGCTCGACGGCGTGTTCATCGAGGTCAACGACCCCACCAAGGTGGCGGCGAACGACGACAGCATGGACCCAACCAAGCGCATCAGCATCTTCGAGGACTGGGGCGCTCGCAAGATACCCGTGGACTACGTCCAGCCGCCTCTCAGCCCCGAGGGCGACTATAACGACACCATGCTGCTCATGAACTACCCCCTCGACGGGCGGTATTGCGACAAGGACTGCGTGGAAAAATTCCTGCGCGGCATCTACCGCGAGTTCCGGTCGGAGAAGTCGCCCGATGACGACTACTTTTTCAAGAAGATGCAAAAGCAGCTGCGCGCCAGCGACATGGTCGAGTGCGAGAAAAACCATGCTCCCGGCTACAAAGTCGGCGTGCCGGGCTTCCTGTTTGTGGGCTGATTTTTCCAGAATCTTGTGGGCTAAACTCTCCCCTTGATTCACCGGACGAATCTTATAAAAAAGAAGTACTCTGAAAATAAAACGTCTGCCAGTTTGAACCGTTAGGGGGGTTGAAGGATGGTACTGCAGATCGCCCGCATCACGCAGGACAGGCCAGACCTGTTCCATCTGCTCGAAGAGGCGTATGAGGACATCTACGTTCCCGCTTTCCCCGATAAAAACGAGCGCGAAGGCCTCGACAAAATCCAGAAAGCCATCGCGGGCAAATACGACAAGCTGCAGATCGTGGTCAACATCCTCGGCGAGAACCTCGATGACCAGGAGAACTACGTCATCAAGGGCATCAGCGTCGCTTATTACTTCGAGCAGCAGAATGTCGGCCTGCTGGCCTACAACGCCATTGACCCGCAGCACCGCGAGGCGGGGCTCGGCAAGCTGATGGTCGACAGCCGCATCGAGGCGCTGAAAGATATCGCCAAGGCAAGCGGCCGGCAGCTGGGCGGCGTGTTCATCGAATGCAACGACCCGATGAAAGTCGCGCCCGAGCATGACAGCATGGACCCCGCAAAGCGCGTCAAGCTGTTCGAGAAATGGGGCGCGCGCCAGATACCGATAGATTACGTGCAGCCGCCCGTATCGAAACACGACGACTATTCCGAAAACCTGCTGCTGCTCAATTACCCCGTCGACGGTAAATATGCCGACAAAAAAGTGGTGGAAGATTACCTGCGCGCCGTCTACCGCGATTTCCGGACAGACTTTGTGCAGCTCGAAAACGGCGAGACGAAAAAGGTAACGCTGCGCGCCGAGCACGATTATTTTTTCAAGAAAATGAAGGGGCAGCTCGATACCACCAAGGTCGAAACGCCGCCAGCGCCCGCCGTTCCCGGTTATAAAGTCGGGATGCCCAAGTATAACATGTTCAAGCCTTAAAGGAGTTTCATGCGTCTGTTCATGCTTGCCGTCGCGCTCTGCCTTTTCCTGCAAGCGCCGCCCGCCGCCGCCTCGCGCATCAAGGATGACGAGAATATCGTTTTCTTCACAACAGCGGCGAAACAGGAAGGCGTCGAATGGGTCGTCCCTGTCCATGCCTGGGTTTTCGAGCCGGAAGACAACTCGCTCATGCGGCGCGCAGCACTGGCGGCGCTGGTCGAGGCCTTCGAGCTTGACGAAAGCGCGCTTGGCTCTGCTGTGTTCCTGCAGCGGGCGAAGTGGTTTTTGGTCGATAACGAAAGCGGCAAAAGCGTGGGAACGACCGTGAATGCGCAAGTCTTCGGCCCGACCGGCGCGAACGGCCATGCCGAAGGCGAGCTACGGTTGCAAAAGGATGGTGCAACCAGCCTGTCTTATACAGCTGTGCTGCCCTCCGGCGACAACAGGGTTTTCAAGGGTGAAGCGGTGCTGGTCGCGCCCGAGGGCCTGTCTGTCATTTCCGATATCGATGACACCATTAAAATCAGCGAAGTGACGGACAAGAAAAAGCTGATGGAGAATACTTTTTTAAAGCCCTTCGAAGAATCTCCGGGTATGGTCGGGGCTTACAAGAAACTTTCGGCGGCGGGGGCGGTGTTTCACTATGTTTCGTCGTCGCCGTGGCAGTTGTATCCCGCGCTCGATGAATTCATGCGCCGCGTGGAATTTCCCGTCGGTTCCATCCACCTGCGCCAGTTCCGTATAAAGGATGAAACAGTCTGGAACATGATGAAATCCTCGACGGAAACCAAGCCGCCGGTCATCAACAAACTGCTGGCCGATTACCCGCAGCGCACATTCATTTTCATCGGCGACTCCGGGGAAAAAGACCCCGAGATTTACGGCAAGATCGCCCGCGAAAATCCGGGGCGCGTGAAGCATATTTATATCCGCGATGTCACCGGCGACAAACCGGAGAGCGAAAGATACAAAACCGCCTTTAGCGACCTCGCGCCTTTTACATGGACGATATTCACTGATGCTTCGGTCATAAAGGCAGAGTAATGGCGCGGTTTCTTTTCGTTCTTCTGGTTTTTCTTGCACTGCCTGCGCGGGCGGATGAGCCAAAGCTCGTCGTCATCTCCGACATCAACAACACCCTGCGCACAGAAAGCAACGTGCCGGTGGCGGGGATGGTCGACGCATTCAAGCGCCTTGCGGCGCAGGGGGCAGATTTCCATTACGTTTCCTATGCGACGCTGGATGAAGAACCCGCGCTTGCCGCATTCATGAAGGATTCCGGCTTTCCAGCCGGCACGTTCCATTTGCGTGGCGACGAGCCGAGCGTCTCGCCTATCCAGACCAAGGTGCCTGCGCTGCGCAGGATTTTTACGCTCAACGCTGGCCGCCCCATGATGATGATCGGCGATTCAGGCGGTTACGACCCGGAAATCTACGGCCTCATCACCCGCAACTGGCCCAAGCGCGTGCGGCACATATAC
>JAYUPV010000236.1:0-2391 GCA_043759865.1 Alphaproteobacteria bacterium
ATGCTGCGAAGTGCAGTGAAGGATACGTGACACCCTTTTCCGGGAGCAACCGCGATGGGCCAGGCCGCAGCAATCAAAACGCCTGAAGAACAGGTCAAAGACCTCGAGAGATTCGCGGCGACCGGCGACCTTGCGAATATGATGCAGCTTATCGGCGACCTGCACGAAAAATGGAACACGCTCGGCCCCGACACGCAGACCGATGTTAAAAAGCTGGAGGCGATTTTCCTGTCGCTCCTGAAGGCGCGGGCGAACAAGGGAGCGGCATGATGAACGACGAAGCGCGGAATATCGGCGACATTATCCGCGAGATGGCGGAGCAAAACCCTGCCATCGTCGTCGACCTTGGCGGTGCCGACACCTTTAATAAGACGATGAAAAAGATCAACGCCTTTGACACGAAATTCGAGGAAACCGGCAAGGTCTTTTTCAGCCTCGGCAGCACGCCGATGGAAACGGCGGCGAAATTCACCGAAATTCACATCGAGCAATACCGCGATGCGGCGCGCCCGAGTCTGCCCGCGCTTGTGAAGCACCATCTTGACGAAATCGGGCTTGATTCATCAAGCCCTCATTACAAGGCCGCCATTCTGGTTGCGGCACGCGCCGAGATCGACCTTGCCAAAACGCCCGAATACCACAACACCAACCATTATGCCGACGTAACCGCGCATGTGGCCGAGCTGTTGAAGCGCAACAACGCACTTGCAAATTCAAACATGCCGGGCGCAATAAAACTGTCGAAGGAAGATATGGCGGACAGCATCACCGCCGCCGTTGGCCACGACCTCGAGCACCCGGGCGGCAAGAACAACCTGCCGGGCCAGAAAGCGGGCGAGTTCGACCGTTACCGACTAGAGGAGCAGTCATTTCAGGCCATGCTGCCGCTGATGAAAGAAGCGGGGCTGCCGCAGAAATCCATCGACGACATCCATGTCATGATATTGACGACCAGCCCCGATGGCCCACACAGCATTCTAAAAGCCGTCGCCAAGGCGCATCACGAGGGCAACGGCGTTGACTGGGCGAAAATCGACCCCGACAACAAGTACCCCGAGCTGAAAACTCTCGCGACCGACCCGAAGCTTTCGGAGCGTGCGGCGATACTCGAGGATTCTGACCTTGGTGCTTCCGCTTTCGAGGGGCTGAAATCGAACATCAAGATGAGCCAGGTCTTCACCGAGGAATTGCAGTCCCGTGATTACCGTTCGATGGCGGGCCCCAATGCGGGCAAACTCGAAAACCTGAACGGGCCGCATGCCCGCGAAGGTTTCAGCAAATTCGTGGTCGGCGACGGCCCCGCCTCGCTCGCGGGACAAGACGCGGTCGGGCAGAACTACACGGAAATGCGCGCCTCGACCCAGAAAGAAATCGCGGCTATGACCCCGCCGCCGGCGGTTACTACAACACCTCCCGCCGCCAGCATGTTCACCGCGCCGAAGGATGACCCGAAAACGGTCGAGCCGCCGGTCAGCCTTGTGCGCAACACGCCCAAGGCCAATAAGTTCGGCATGGGATAACAATCACTGCAAATTCAAGACCCGCACCCCGCGTTGAGAAACGAATAAAATTATACTTGCGTTTTTAGTAACTTTGTGGCATGCTGGCTGTATGGTGCGAAAAAACAGCACACATAACCCCTGCCGGGGCGTCCTTCAAGGCACAAAATCCCGCCAAAAGAGCAGCAAGAAGCACCTCGCCACAAAAGCGGTCGCGCTGTTCCGGCTGGTCGTCGGGGCTGTGCGGGGGTTTTGTAAAAAAGTATTACGCCTGCATCATCGGCACATATTGCTCGCCAAGACGCTGCAAGGCCTCGGTGCGGCCGGGGCGGAAGTCTTCGGACACCCACCAGTCTTCCAGATCGCGCAGAATGCGCCCGACATCGGGGCCCTTCTGCCAGCCAAGCTTCATGACATCGTCGCCCACAAGCGGGAAACGCGGCGGGCGGAACGAGGTCGCGATATTGTAGCTCGCGTCAAGATTGCCATCCATGAAATCCTTGGCGGCGGCCAGCAACAACAGGCTGCGCGTCACGTCGTTGCCGTAGCGGTAGACGACCTTGCGTACTTCCGCGCCCGTCATGTCGGTCGACACGCGCAACGCGGGATGCATAAGTTTCATGAGCATGTCGGCGGCCTCGTTCGAGAGCCGCAGCGCGCGCGTCATCGGCACAAGGCCCTTCGGCGTAATGTCGAGCAATGCCGCAAGGCGGCGCAAAATAAACGGGTGGCTGTGGTGGTCTTCCTCGAGCGTCAGCAGACGGTCGAGGGTCTTGACGGCGGTCGCCTCGGGCAGGAAATGCGTGACCACGCCCGCGCGCATCATAATGTTCCAGGTCAGCGCCGAGCGGTTGGATTCGAGAATGCGGAAAGTTTCCTGCCGGATGCGCTC
>JAYUPV010000237.1:0-4200 GCA_043759865.1 Alphaproteobacteria bacterium
TGTTCGTCACGGGCTACCTTGTCGAATTGTCCCTCTCCATGGATAATATTTTTGTTATCTCCCTCGTGCTCACTTATTTTGCCGTGCCGAAACAGTACCAGCACCGTGTGTTGTTCTGGGGCATTCTCGGCGTTATCATGATGCGCGGCCTCATGATCGGCGCGGGCACGGCCATCGTCTCGAAATTCGAATGGGTATTGCTGCTGTTCGCCCTGTTCCTCGTCTATACCGGCGCGAAAATGCTGTTTATGGACGACGGCGGCGACGAGCACGATCTGTCGAACAACAAGGTCGTCAAGTTCTTCAAGAAGCACCTGCGCGTCATCGGCGAATACCACGAAGGTAAATTTGTCGTGAAGGATAAACACCCGAAGACGGGCAAAGTTGTCTATTTCGCGACGCCGATGCTGCTAACGCTGTGCGTGGTCGAGGTTGTCGATGTGATTTTCGCGGTGGACAGCATTCCCGCGATCCTCGCCATTACCACCGATCCGTTCATCGTTTACACCTCCAACCTGTTCGCCATCATGGGACTGAGGGCGCTGTACTTCGCCCTCTCTGCGATGCTTGACCGCTTCCAGTACCTGAAATACGCGTTGTCGCTGGTGCTGGTGTTTATCGGCCTGAAAGTCCTCATCGGTAAAGGCCCCGAGGAAGTGGGCGCGTGGTTCGTGTCGTCAAACCCCGAGCTTGCCGCGAAAATCAGCGGTTTTGCCTTCCATATGCCTCCCGCCGTGTCGCTGCTTATCACCGTGGGAACGCTTGTTGCGGGGGGCGTTTTCTCTTTCATCAAGACCAAGTCGGAAGAAAAAAAGGGCGCGCACTAAAAGAGCGTTCGGCACTATTCATAAAATCAGCAATTTTGTTTTCAGGATATGAAAACGCGCGCGCCGAGAGGCGCGCGTTTGCTTTGCGGTGCGAAACTTAGGGAAAACTATTTTCCGGCTTTACGTCAAGGAATCAATCCTCCATACTCGGCAGAAATAAAATAAGCGGTCGCAGTGATTCAGGTCCTTTTCTTGAGTCCAAGGCTGCATGGGATAGGGGTGTGGCCGGGTTCAACAGATTCAACCAACGAGGCCATTAAGATGACTGAGATGAAAAAAGTTGTGATTGCAGGTTACGTGCGTTCTCCCTTCACGCCCGCAACGAAGGGCGAGCTTGCGGATGTACGTCCCGATGATCTCGTGGCACAGACCGTCACCGGCCTCGTGAAAAAAACCGGTGTCGACCCGAAACTGATCGACGACCTGAAGCTTGGCTGCGCAATGCCCGAAGGCGAACAGGGCCTCAACATGGCGCGCCTCGTGGTGCTGCAGGCTGGCCTGCCCGATACCATTGGCGGCGTTACCATCAACCGTTTCTGCGGATCTTCCATGCAGGCAATCCATGACGCAGCCGGTGCTGTCGCCATGGGCATGTCGGACGCAGTTATCTGCGCCGGCGTTGAAAGCATGAGCCGCGTGCCGATGGGCGGGTTCAACCCCTCGCCGAATCCCGTTCTCTACAAGGCCGTCCCCGGTGCTTACATGGGCATGGGCGAAACCGCCGAGAACGTCGCGAAACAAAAAGAAGTCACGCGCGAAGAACAGGAAGCTTTCTCCCTGAAATCACAGTTCAAGGCCGTCGCTGCGAAAAAGGCAGGTCTTACCGACGCGGAAATCGTTTCCATCAAGGGGCCGAAAGGCAAAGTGGTGTCGGAAGATGGCTGCATCCGCGCCGATGCGACCGCCGAAGGTCTCGCCAAGCTGAAACCCGCCTTCATGCGCGAAGGCACGGTCACGGCCGCCACCTCGTCGCCCATCACCGATGGCGCGGCGGCGGTGCTGGTCTGCTCCGAAGAATTCGCGATCAAGCACGGCCTCGAAATCCTCGCCGAGGTGAAGTCTTTCGCCGTTGTCGGTCTTGACCCCGAAGTCATGGGCCTCGGCCCCATCCCCGCCACGGAAAAAGCCATGGCAAAAGCGGGCATCACCATGAAGGACGTGAAGATCGTCGAGATGAACGAAGCTTTCGCCAGCCAGTCCATCGCTTGCCAGCGCGAGCTTGGCATCGACGATGAAAAGCTGAACAAGCACGGCGGCGCAATCGCTCTCGGCCACCCGCTCGGCGCCACCGGCGCGCGCATCACGGGCAAAGCCGCCCAGCTGCTGCATGATGAAGGCAAGGAAGGCGACTACGCCGTGTCCACCCAGTGCATCGGCGCAGGGCAGGGCATCGCGACCGTCCTTAAAAAATACACTCCCACCCAACCGAAACCTTAATTCGTTCGGCCCGTCGGCGCTGCCGACATAAGTTAGGAGAACAAAAATGGCTATTAAAAAAGCAGCAGTCATCGGCGCGGGCGTGATGGGGGCAGGCATTGCCGCCCACCTCGCGAACGCAGGCTACGAGGTCGAGCTTCTCGACCGCGTCGACCCGAAAAACACCACGAACCGCACGGCGATTGCCGAAGGCGCGGTCGAAAAGCTGCTGAAAACCAGCCCTGCCGCGCTGATGCACAAGAAAAACGCGCGCAAGATCCGCCCGGGCAACACCGAAGACCATATGGACCGCCTGAAGGAATGCGACATCATCATTGAAGCGGTTTTCGAAGACCCCAAGGTGAAGTCTGACATCTTCAAGAAAATTGATGCGCACCGTAAACCCGGCTCCATCGTCGCCTCCAATACTTCGACGATTCCGCTGCAAAGCCTGATCGCCGACCAGTCGGACGCTCTCAAAAAAGATTTCGTCATCACGCACTTCTTCAACCCGCCGCGCTACATGCCGTTGCTCGAACTCATCACCTCGGAACATAACGACCCGAAGATGGTGAAGGAACTGACCACGTTCCTCGATGAAAAACTCGGCAAGGGCGTCGTGTATTGCAACGACACCCCCGGTTTCATCGCCAACCGTATCGGCACATTCTGGATCCAGGCTTCCATCAACGAAGCAATCTCGAAAAAACTGACGGTCGAGGAAGCAGATGCCATTGTGGGCAAGCCCATGGGCATTCCCAAAACCGGCATCTTCGGTCTCGTCGACCTCGTCGGCCTCGACCTCATGCCGCATATCTCGAAATCGCTGATGGGTTCGCTGCCCGCCGATGACGGCTATGTGAAGGCCAACCGCAGCCACCCCGTGATCGACAACATGATCAAGGAAGGCTACACCGGCCGCAAAGGCAAAGGCGGCTTCTACCGCCGCGACGCGGAAAAGAACGACTTCGCCGTCGACCTTGAAACGGGCGCCCTGCATCCGAAAACCAAGGTCGTCGCAGCCCCCTCGTTTGTCTCCAAGGCGACCGGTGCCGTGACCAAAGTGCTGTCGGCTCCTTTCAAGCTGTTCGCCAAGAAGAAAAAAGACACGGCCCCGAAAGCGGAAGCAATCGAACTCGAAATCCTGAACGCCTCCAAAAAAGGCGGCCTCCGCGCGCTTGTGGAGCAGGACGACAAATACGGCCAGTACGCTTGGGCAGTATTGAAACAGACCCTCGTTTATGCGGCCGAACACGCCCACACCATCGCGGGCAGCATCCACGACGTCGATCAGGGCATGAAGCTCGGTTACAACTGGAAATACGGCCCCTTCGAGCTGATTGATAAAATGGGCGTCGACTATTTCATCAAGCGTCTTGAAAAAGACGGCGAAAAAGTGCCCGAGCTTTTGAAAAAAGCAGCCGGAAAAACTTTCTACAAAGACATCGACCACAAGCTGAACATGCTGAACAAGGACGGCCAGTACGAAGAAGTCAAGCGACCCGACGGCGTGCTGCTGCTCTCCGATGTCAAGCGCGACCCGAAAAACCTCGTTGCGACCAACAAGTCGGCTTCCCTCTGGGATATTGGCGACGGTGTGGTCTGCCTCGAATTCCATTCCAAGATGAACTCCATCGACACCGACATCATGAAAATGATGAACAAGGCGGCGGACATCATCGAAAATGGAGGCAAGTCGGACGGCAAGTACAAGGCTCTCGTGATTCACAACGAGGCCGATGACTTCTCCGTCGGCGCAAACATCTTCAAGGCACTGCTCGCCGCGAAAGTCGGCCAGTACTGGCTGATCGAGAAAATGGTGAAAGAGGGGCAGGATACCTACAAGCGCCTCAAATACGCCAATTTCCCCGTCGTGTCGGCTCCGTCCGGCAAGGCGCTCGGCGGCGGCTGTGAAGTTTTGCTGCACAGCCATCACGTTCAGGCGCATGCTGAAACC
>JAYUPV010000238.1:0-3357 GCA_043759865.1 Alphaproteobacteria bacterium
CGTTTCACAATCTCGCGCGGATAAACCGGCACATGGTCGACGGTGCCGGTCTGTTTCACTTCGTCGGCGATCAGCTGGTTTTTGCGGTTCAGGAACAGCACGCGGAAATGCTCGCGCTTTTCCTGCGCCATGGCGACGGTGCAATAATCGATCAGTTTCTGCCACGAGCTTAAAATCGGCTTTTGCTTGATGTCGTTCAGCAGCACGCGCTGGGTCAGCGCATGGATAGTTTTGAGAAACACGGCAGCGTTTTCGCTGATGCCTTTGACCGTTTGCAACTCGGCAATATCCGCGCCCAGCACGCCCGCAAGGCCGCCGAAACGCACAAGCAGCTGTTTCGCCAGCGGCTTCACATCCTTGCGCGGGATGGCACTGAACAGGGCAAGCTCCAGCAATTCGTAATCCTCGAACGCACCCGAACCCGAGCGCACGAAACGTCCGCGCAGACGGTCGCGGTGGCCGTCATGCTGTGCGGTGTCGATATCGGGCTTCTTGGCGGGTTTGCTGTCAGGCATAGGGCGGCTTCGTGTGCCCCTTGGGCGAGAGCGTGAAAATCTCGTAGCCCGTTTCGGTCACGCCTAAAGTATGCTCGAACTGCGCCGACAGTGACTTGTCTTTGGTGACAGCCGTCCAGCCGTCGCTCAAAATCTTGGTCTGCCATGTGCCGATATTCACCATCGGCTCGATGGTGAAGAACATGCCGGGCTTCAGCTTCGGCCCCGAGCCCTTGGTGCCGTAATGCAAAACCGAGGGCGGCATGTGGAATATTTTTCCGATGCCGTGGCCGCAGAACTCGCGCACCACGGAAAATTTCTTGGCTTCGGCGAAGTGCTGTATCGCAAAGCCGATATCGCCGAGCGCCACGCCGGGTTTCACCGCCTCGATGCCCCGCATCATGGCTTCGTAAGTCGCATCGACCAGCAGCTTTGCCTTCACGGGCACTTTTTCGCCCACGTTATACATGCGGCTGGTGTCGCCGTGCCAGCCGTCGAGAATGACCGTCACGTCGATATTGACGATGTCACCCTCGTCCAGTTCCTTCTCGCCCGGTATGCCGTGGCACACCACATGGTTGACGGAGGTGCAGATGGATTTCGGATAGCCCTTGTAGCCAAGCGGCGCGGGGATGGCTTTGTGGTCGATGATAAAATCGTGGCAGAGCTTGTCGAGCTCCTGCGTTTCCACGCCCGGCTTGACATAGGGCGAAATGAAATCGAGCGTTTCGGCGGCGAGCTTGCCCGCTTTGCGCATTGATTCAAAATCGGCGGGCTTATGGATGACGAAATCGCCCTCGTCGCCATAGTCCTCGTCATTATATGTAAAGTCTTGTTTGTTCATCATGGCCTTAAAATGGCCTCAAATAGTCCTAAAAACAAGCGGAATGTGTATGCTATTGAAAGCCAACGGAGTTAAAACAGCATGACAGCCCCCACCGGCGCTATCCTTGTGATTGGTAACGAAATCCTCTCGGGTTCGACGCAGGATATAAACGTCGCCTTTATCGCCAAACGCCTCGGCCAGCGAGGCATCGTGCTGTCAGAAGTGCGGGTGGTGCGCGACGATGAAACGGCGATTGTCGAGGCCGTCAACGCGCTCCGCAAAAAATTCACCTATGTTTTTACCACCGGCGGCATCGGCCCCACGCATGACGACATTACGTCGGAATGTATCGCCAAAGCCTTCGGCGTGCCCTTCGCCATTTTGCCCGAAGCAAAAAAGCGGCTCGAAGATTATTACGCCAAGGCCGGCACACAGGTCAACGAAGCGCGCCTCCGCATGGCGACGCTTCCCGTAGGTTCTCTCATGATTGACAACCCCGTCAGCGCCGCGCCCGGATTCAACATCGGCAACGTGTTCGTCATGGCAGGCGTGCCGAAAATCATGCAGGCCATGTTCGACCATGTGGATACGATGATAGAAGGCGGCCCGATTTTGTTGTCGCAGACCGTGAAATGCAACCAGAAGGAAGGGGATATCGGCAAGGAGCTTGGCGATATTCAGAAAGATTTCCCCGATGTCGAAATCGGCAGCTATCCGCATATGTACCAGACGCCTTCGCTGAGCCTCGTCATGCGCGGCACCGATGAAGCCCGCATTGCCGCAGCCGCTGAAAAAGTAAAACAGATGATCCGCGCGAAAGGCGATCAGCCTCTCGCATAAACAGGAGAACACGCATGAAGAAAATCTTGACCGCTACCGCTATCGCCCTGCTTGCCAGCCTCTCCCCTGCGCAGGCCGAAGACAACACCGCAGCAGCGGCGAATGCCAACCGCGTGACCATCAGCATGGCAAAAAGCGCGCTTGCGGCACAGGAAGACAAGTCGGACAACCTCGTGCTCTCGCCCTATAACGCGCTCACCGCCATGGCACTGGTGGGTACGGGCGCTGCGACGACAACGCTCGAAGAATTCGCAAAGACATTGTTTGAAACAGGCGGCGATGCGATGCCTGCCGCCGTCACGCAATTCACGCAACTGAACACCGACTTGCTCGCCGCCAACAAGGGGCATGTCGATTTGCTGACCGCCAACGGCATCTGGGTCAACAAAGATGTGGCGACGCTGTCGGATGTTTACGAGAAAAAAGCGACAGACATTTTCGGCGCGTCCATCAGCCGCGAAGATTTCACCGACAAGGCGACTGTCGACAAAATCAACACCTGGGCATCCGAAAACACCAAGGGCCTGATTTCAAAGGTCATCAAAGAGCTGCACAGGGAAGACGCCATCGTGCTTGCAAGCGCGCTGTATTTCAAGGGCGAATGGACTCATAAATTCGACAAGGCGGACACCAAAGACAAAACCTTCACCGCCGACGGCGGCAAAGCCTTCACCACGAAGATGATGAGCAAGTCGTTTGACGAAGGCGATATCCGCTGGCAGGAACGCGACGGTTACGAAGCAGCCGCCCTCACCTATGGCACGGAAGACTTCGAGAACAACAAGTATCCCACCATGCGTATCGTGCTGGTGCGCCCGAAAGACGCGAAAGTTTCCGCGCGCGACTGGCTGGCTGGCGTGGACAAGGCCGAGTGGCTGGACGCGAACGCATTTGAAAGCGTACGCGGCCTTGTGGAACTGCCGCATCTCGACATCAAGCAGCACCACGACCTTATCCCCGTGCTGCTGGGCATGGGCATCAAGAGCGCGTTCGAACAAAACGCCGATTTCCGCCTCATGGTCGACGCAAAAACCGCGCCGCTTTACATCAGCGGCGTTTCTCATGACGTCGTGTTCAAGACCGACGAACAGGGCAGCGAAGCCGCCGCCGTCACGACAGCTACCATGGCAGGCTCGGCTGCGCCAATGGACCCGCCCAAGACGGTGAACATCAAATTCGACCGCTCGTTCGTCTTCG
>JAYUPV010000239.1:0-4280 GCA_043759865.1 Alphaproteobacteria bacterium
CCGAAATTCGATCTGTGCGCTCCGACATGAACGTGCCGGCGGGGGCGCAAATCAAGATGCTGCTCAGGGGAGCGTCCAGAGCCACCGCCTCCGAAAGACGAGCCATGCGGCGAATAATATCGCCATAAGTGGCAAGGCGAGCCTTGCTATTGTCGTTCGCTCCCCTGAGCAGCATCTTGATTTGCGCCCCCGCCGGCACGTTCATGTCGGAGCGCACAGATCGAATTTCGGAGATAAGACGGACGACCCAGTTCATTTCCTCCTGCGCCGCCTTGTCGATGGTTTTCGTATCGAATTCCGGCCAGCGTTTGGATTGCAGCCAATCGGCTTTGTCTTCGGATGCTTCCGTCTTGCCGAGCAGGTGCATGTGCAGTTCTTCGGTCAGGTACGGCATCATCGGGTTCAGGAGCAACAATAATTGGTCAAGCACCCAGCCGGTCGTGTCCTGCGTTTCCTGTTTTATCGCGGCGTCAGAGCCGGTGATCAGCGGCTTGGTAAATTCGATATACCAGTCGCAGAACGTGCCCCATGTGAAGTGGTACAGGTGCATGGCGGCTTCGTTAAACTTGTACGCCTTCAGCGCCTCGGCCGTCTGGCGGCTGACGGTCGCAAGCTCGCTGATAATCCATTTGTTGATAGTCTGTTTCACACCATCGGGCTTGAAATCGAGTTTCAGCGTGCAGCCGTTCATTTCGCAGAAGCGCGAAGCGTTCCACAATTTGGTGGCGAAGTTGCGGTAGCCTTCCACGCGCGCGGGCGACAGCTTCACGTCGCGTCCCTGCGCCGCCAGTGCGGTGAGGGTAAAGCGCAGCGCATCCGCGCCGTATTCGTCGATGAGCGCGAGGGGGTCGATGATGTTCCCCTTCGATTTCGACATCTTCTGCCCTTTTTCATCGCGCACGAGAGCGTGGATATAAACCTTTTTAAACGGCACATCGCCCATGAAGTGCATGCCCATCATCATCATCCGCGCAACCCAGAAGAAGATGATGTCAAAACCGGTAATCAGCGTTTCGGCGGGGTAATAGCGTTTCACTTCCGGCACATTCTCCGGCCAGCCGAGCGTGGAGAACGGCCAAAGCGCAGAGGAAAACCATGTGTCCAGCACGTCTTCGTCGCGATAGATTTTAATATAGTCAATAGAACCTTTATTCTGTTCCTTAACCGCTCTATCCATTTCTTCAGCATTCAAAGCGACAGTAACAAGAATTTCTTTTTCAAATTTTTCTCGATAGTATTCTCGAGCTTGAACTAAAGCCTGCTCTTCAGTTTCCGCCACAAAAACTTTCGCATTAACAAATTTGTCCCCGCCCATATCAGGATCATTGGAAGGGAGAGGCCCGTACCACGCCGGAATCTGGTGCCCCCACCACAACTGGCGGCTGATGCACCACGGCTGGATGTTGTTCATCCATTCGTAATAGGTCTTTGTCCAATTCGCGGGAACGAATTGCGTGCGCCCGTCTTCCACCGCTTTGATCGCGGGGCCGGCGAGGGTTTTGGCGTCGCAATACCATTGGTCGGTCAGCAGCGGTTCGATGATCACGCCCGAGCGGTCGCCATAGGGCAACTGGTAGGAATGCGCGTCCACTTTTTCGAGCAGGCCGAGTTCCTCGATTTTCGCCAGTACCATTTTCCGCGCTTCGAAGCGGTCGTGCCCCTGAAATTCCGCAGGCGCGTTTTCGTTTATTTTCGCGTCCTTGTCCATGATGGAAATCATTTCCAGCTTGTGACGCTTGCCGACTTCAAAGTCGTTGAAGTCGTGCGCAGGAGTAATTTTTACCGCGCCCGAGCCCTTTTCGGGGTCGGCGTATTCGTCGGCGATAATCGGAATCTCGCGGCCCACGATGGGCAGCACCACCATTTTGCCGATAAGGTCTTTATAGCGTTCGTCGTCGGGGTGCACCGCAACAGCCGTATCGCCCAGCATGGTTTCGGGGCGCGTGGTGGCGATGGTGATAAAAGTATCGGGCATACCTTTAATCGGATATTTGAAGTGCCACATGCTGCCCTTGCTATCGCGCTGCTCGACTTCAAGGTCGGAGATGGCGGTGTGCAGTTTCGGGTCCCAGTTGACGAGGCGCTTGTCTTTGTAAATCAGATCTTCCTTGAACAGCTGCACGAAGACTTTATTCACGGCCTTGTTCAGGCCTTCGTCCATGGTAAATCTTTCGCGTTCCCAGTCGGGCGTCGCGCCGAGGCGGCGGAGCTGCCCCGTGATGGTGTTGCCGGATTCTTCTTTCCATGCCCACACGCGCTCGAGGAATTTTTCACGGCCGAGGTCGTGGCGCGTCTTGCCTTCACCCGCCAGCAGGCGTTCCACCACCATCTGCGTCGCGATGCCCGCATGGTCGGTGCCGGGCTGCCACAGCACGTCGCGGCCCTGCATGCGTTCGAAACGGCTCAGAATGTCCTGCAGCGTCATGTTCAGCGCATGGCCCATATGCAGGCTGCCCGTCACGTTGGGCGGCGGCATGGGGATGCAATAGGGTTGCTTGTTGCTTTTGACATCGGCCGCGAAGACCCCGGATTTTTCCCAGAGCGCGTAATGCTTTTTCTCGACGTCTTTGCTTTCGAAGGTTTTTTCGAGCATGTTTTTCCCCAAATTAAGAGACATAATATAGACGTAAAACCATTGATTTGTGAAGGGGTTTTGCTCAGAATAAAGCCCTGAATAACGGGCAAAAGCGGCAGGGAACATGGCAGCAAGCCGGACATTAAAGGGGATGATTCAGGAAAATTACTCCTGTAATCCGGTGTGGCAAGAATGAGTGAGCCGGCCCCCCAAAGCGCGGAACAGCTTGTCCAGCAGGCGCGCGAGCTGATGCAGCAGCAACAGCCGGACGAGGCGTGGAAAACGCTCGAAGCTTCGCTCGCCATCGCCAAGACCGCCCCCGCCTACCGCAACCTCGGCAACATCCTGTTCGTGCGGCGCGAGCCTGCAAAGGCCATTCCCTATTTCCAGCAGGCGCTGGATACCGACGGCGGCGACCATGCCTCTTACGCCATGCTGGCGGAGGCGCATTTCGCGCTGGGTGACACAGCAAAGGCGCTCGGGTTTTCGGGCCTCGCCATTGGCCTCGCCCCCGATGAAATGCGTTACAAGGAACGCTTTATTGCCATGTCACAGGGCGCCGTGTTCCAGCAGCATGACGAGATTATCGCGCGCGTCATCCTCGCCTGCCTCGCAACGCCAGGGCTCGACTGCTCGGGCCTTCAGGGGTTCTGGTATAATATCTTCACCCTCAACCCCGTTTACAGGTCCGTTTACAAGCTGGCGGGGCAGGACGGCGGATTTTTGAAGACGCTGAAGAACCTCGTCGCGGCGTCACCCGCCGATTTCGACGCGCAGGCCTTAGCCAACGTGACGGATTTCATGCCGCTGCTGCGCCCCTACTTCCTGCTCGGCCTCGAAAAGATCACCGTCTACAGCAAGCCGTTCGAGGATTTCATCGCAGCCTTGAGAAAAGCGCTGCTGCTGCAGCCTGCCCGCTTCAGTCCGCCCGCGCATGACGCGCTTGCCAAGGGCGTGGCGCAATACGCGCTCGGCACCGAATACATCATCGATATCACGCCTGAAGAAACAGCCGCGCTGGCGCAAACGCCCTCCGGAACGTTGCAGGCCTGCTATGCCGAAACCGCAGAATCCCGCCGCGCGCTTGATGAAGCCCGCAAAACCATCCCCGCCCTCACGCCCATTGCCGATGAGGTTTCAGTGAAGGTGCGCGAGCAGTATGAAGAGTCACCCTACCCAAAATGGAAGACCGTGCCACGCAACCTGACGCTCGAGGCGGTGGCCGCCCCCTTGCGCAAGCAAGGCGCGAAAATCCTTATCGCCGGTTGCGGCACGGGACACGAGGCGGCGCAGATTGCTTCGGTGCTGCCCGAGGCTGACATCCTCGCAGTCGACTTAAGTTTGTCCAGTCTTGCCTATGCGAAGTTACAGACGCAGCTATTGGGTTTTAAAAACATCCGCTTCGCGCAGGCCGATATTTTGCGGCTCGGCGGCATTGAAGACCGGTTCGATGCGGTTATTTCGGGCGGCGTGCTGCACCACCTGCGCGACCCTGTGACGGGCTGGCAAGTGCTGACGGGGCTGTTGAACCCCGGCGGGCTCATGCGTATCGCCCTTTACAGCGCAACAGCGCGCCGGCACATCACCGCCGCGCGGGAGGCCGTGGCGCGCGGCAATTATCCCGCCACACCCGAAGGCATGCGCGCTTTCCGCCGCGAAAGCCGCAAGCTGCTGGACAAAGATACGCTCGGGCGGTTGATGGCTG
>JAYUPV010000240.1:0-2927 GCA_043759865.1 Alphaproteobacteria bacterium
TACTGGGAATTTCCCGGCGGCAAAATCGAGCCGGGCGAGACACCCGAAGTAGCGCTGGTGCGCGAGCTTTACGAGGAACTTGGCATAGATACGAAAACATCCTGCCTTGCCCCTTTGACCTTTGCTTCCCACCGTTACGACGATTTCCACCTGTTCATGCCGGTTTTCGTTTGCCGCGTCTGGCAAGGCGTGGTTACATCGAAAGAAGGGCAAGCCTTTGCATGGGTTTACCCCAAAGACTTCGACAAGTATCCCATGCCGCCTGCCGATGTGCCGCTGATACCCATTCTTCATGAGCTGCTTTAAGGCCTTCCATTATCGGCATCTTTTAAAATAAAATTCCAAAAATTAAAAAATAGTCTCCTCGCCCCCGCAAGCGGGCGGAGAGGGGACTAAGGGGGCGTATTGATGTTTGCGGCGGCGATGCATTTTAATCTATCATCCGTTTAGGCATGTACACCAAAGCCATAGATTTACGGGAATTCTACGACTCCACGCGCGGGCGCGTGGTGCAGCGCATTTTGCGGCAGCATCTGCGCGCCTTCTGGCCGTCGACCACCGGCCTGCGCGTGCTGGGTCTCGGCTATGCCGTGCCTTACCTGAAACCTTTTGTCGGCGAGGCGGAGCGGACGATATCGCTCATGCCTTCGCATCAGGGCGCGGTGTTCTGGCCGCCCGAGGAAAAGGGTCTGGTCAGCATGTGCAACGAGGCCGAGCTGCCGATCGAAACCAATTCCATAGACCGCATGCTGGTCATCCACGGGTTGCAGGGCTTCGAGAGCCTCGACAACGTTCTGCGCGAAAGCTGGCGGGTGCTGGCGGGGCAGGGGCGGCTGATTGTGGTCGTGCCCAACCGCACCGGCATCTGGGCGCGGGTGGACGCAACCCCCTTCGGTCATGGCGCGCCCTATTCACAGGGGCAGCTCTGGCAGTACCTGAAAGAATACATGTTCGTTCCGGAAAAGGCCGAGCGCGCGCTGTTCGTGCCGCCCTCCACCTCGCGTCTTATGCTGGCGACCGCGCCGGTCTGGGAAAATATCGGGCGCAAATTTTTTAACGCCTTCGGCGGGGTCAATATCGTCGAGGCCTCGAAGCAGCTTTATGCCGGCACGCTCGCGGGGGCCACTTCCACCACCGCTGTCATGCAGCGCCGCCGCGTGGCTTCAGCCGGTCCCTTGTCACGTGACGGAATAAAATCCCCATGATAGACGGCCTCGTCGAACTGGTGCTGGAGGTGCTGCTGCAGGGCGGAGCGGAGCTGATCATTGAAGTCGCCAGCCACAAACGCCGGAAAAAGCATCTGCCGCCAAAACCCCTGCATCCTTTTGCTCAGGCCTGCCTGTGGCTGATGGCGGGGCTGGCCGTGGGCGGGGTCAGCCTTTGGCTGTTCCCCCATTCCTTTATCCAGTCACCGGCTTTGCGCCTTGCCAACCTTGTGGTGACACCGCTGGTGCTTGGCGCGCTGATGGCGCTTATCGGTCGCAAGCGCCTTGCGGACGGGCAGGAGCTTGTATCCCTCGACCGTTTCTCCAACGCCGCGCTGTTCGCGCTCGGCATGGGTTTTGTCCGCTACATGTGGGCTGTCTGATATGGCACGCGAAATCATCCACACCGCCGCTGGCAGGCAAGTCACCATACAGGCGCGCCTTGTGCCGAAATTCCTGTGGTTCACAGCCTCGATCGAGGCGCTGGTGGACGGCAAATGCGTGGCCGCAAGCGGCGGCAGCTTCAGACTCTCCGGTACTGCAACCGGCAGCTTCGAGGACGCGAGCGGCCGCAGTCACGAACTGGTGCTGGAGTGGAGCTCCTTCAGCGGCGGCTTCCTCGAAAGAGACACACGCCTGCTGCCTGCGCTGTCCTATTCATTAATCGTCGATGGCAAAACCGTCAGCGGCGGCGCGGTCATTGTACGCAACAGGTGGATGATTGCGGCAGGCCCCGCGCTCGTCATGGCTGTCGTGATGTTCTATCTCGGCCGAGGCCTCACCACCTCTTTTTCGGATATGGAGAAAAAACTCAACCAGTCCATCGAACAAGGCGGGGAGAGGTAGTTAAACCCGCGCGCGCAGCCAGAGGCTGGCGCTGCGGATGACGCCGTCGCCGGCTTTGCGGGCGGACTGGTAAAGCAGTTTCGCTTTTTCCGCTTTGGGCAGGCTGTATTTGTCATCGTCCTTCGCGTTTGCGAGATCTGCGGGGAGCGCGCGGCCTGCATGGTTGAACAGCGCCTTTATGTGCCGCGCCTTGTATTCTTCGTCCTTACGGCTTGCGGTCATGAAGCCGATCATGCAATGCACGCTGGCGAGGCATTTCGCCTCGAAGCGGTCCATCGTTGTACGGCTGCCCGCATCGGTGTTGGCGGCGGTGTCGGGCGTGTTTGTGCTGCTCATCCTGCTTCTCCTCGGGGTGATACGGGATCCATATCCCGCGACAGGCAATATGTCAAGTTACAGCCGCTGGCACAGCGGCTTAAAGCCCAAAATTATGGTAATTAATGCCGGTTCTCCTTGCCATCCTTGCGCCGTACCCATAAAAATTCCTGAACACATCAGGAGAACCAGCATGTCCGCCCTTCCGCTTCCCAAACAAGGCATCCTCGACATCAAGCCGTATATCGGCGGCGAGGGGCGTGTGGAGGGGGTGGAGCATCTGGTGCGTCTCGCCTCGAATGAAAACGCGCTCGGCTGCAGCCCGAAGGCGCGCGAGGCGTATTTGAAATGCGCGAATGAAATCTTCCGCTACCCTGACGGCTCGGCGGCGGAACTGCGCGGCGCACTTGGCAAGTCGTATGACATGGATCCCGCGCGTATCATTTGCGGCTCGGGTTCGGAAGAGTTGATTTCGCTTTTGGTGCGCGCCTATGCAGGAGCGGGGGACGAAGTGCTGTTCTCCCAATACGGATTCCTGATGTACCCGATATGCACCAAGGC
>JAYUPV010000241.1:0-2653 GCA_043759865.1 Alphaproteobacteria bacterium
CTCGGGCAGAAACTCTCGAACCTACAGGGGCAGAACATCGAGATCTTTGTGAACCCCGCCGCGCCCTATGAATCGGTCATCAACCGCAACATGCGCTGGGGCATGGTCGGGTTCAAGTCTATTTTCCTCGTCACCTTCGGCGGTTTCGGCGCGCTTGTTTTCTTCAGCATGCTCCGCACCCCGCCGCCGGAAAAAGACCTGACGCAAGGCGTTTACCGCGACAGCCCGTGGCTGGCCGACGACGACTGGCAGGCATCGTCAATCGGCTCGTCGTCGAAATCCACCATGTATTTCGCGTGGTTTTTCACGGTGATGTGGAACGCCATTTCCGCGCCGCTGCCTTTCATGCTGTATGACGAAATTACAAAAAAAGAAAACTACCCCGCGCTGATCGGGTTGCTGTTCCCGCTGATCGGCATGGGGCTGCTGGTCTGGGCGGTGCGGCGCACCCTTGAATGGAAACGCTTTGGCGCGGCACCCGTCACGCTCGACCCGTTCCCCGGCTCTATCGGCGGGCATGTCGGCGGCACGATAGAACTGCCGCAACCCTATGACACGCGCGCGGAATATCTTGTCACCCTTTCGAGCATCCACGACACCGAATCCGGCAGCGGCAAAAACCGCTCGAGCGAGCAACGCACGCTGTGGCAGGACACCGCGCTTGCCTATACCGAGGCGGGCTTTCACGGCACGCGCATCATCTTCCGCTTCAACGTGCCCGAGGGGCTGAACCCGTCCGATGCCGTCCACAACGGCAACAGCCGGCATTTGTGGCGGCTGAACCTGCGGGCGGAGCTGGACGGTGTGGATGTCGACCGAGATTACGAGATACCGGTTTACGCGACGCGCGAGAAATCGCTGCGCATCGCCGACCGCGCCGTGGCGGCGCAGGAAAAATCGACGCTGGAAATGGAAATCCGCGCGGCGCAAGGGCGCATTCTCACAAGGCCGGGCATGCAGGGCGAAAAAATATTTTTCCCCATAGGCCGCAATATCGGCGCGGCTATAACGGGCATGATTGTCGGCCTGTGCTTCCTCGCCCCCGGGTTTTTCCTGATATTGCACGAACACATGCATATTTTCGGCGGCATTTTCGCTTTTGTGGGAGGACTGATATTCCTGTCCTGCCTTTACATGCCGATCAATTCACTGACCGTGTCGCGCGATGCGGGCGGAAATATTATCGCCGTGCGGCGCATTCTCGGCCTGCCGGTCAAGCACCGCGTGGTGGCGGCGCTTGATATCCAGTCACTGTCGGCCGACAGCAACTTCTCCACCAATTCCGGCGGACGGGTGGTGAAGCACTACACCGTTTACGCCAACCTTGCGGGCCGGAAAAAAATCGTCATCGGCGAAGGCTTCCACGGCGCAGGCGAAGCCGACGCCGCCATTGTCACCCTCCGCGAAAAACTGGGACTGCCGGTGAAGAAAAATAACTGATGCCAACCCTGCACCACCCCGATGAAAATCGGGGTCCAGTTTATAAAACTGCCATCTCGAATATTGCGATAGAGGTTGTTTGAACTGGAACCCGACTTTCGCCGGGGTTGGGAAATTTAAAAGCCGCTAAGCCGTTTGCGGCTTGGGCGCGGGAGCAACAACAGGCTTTTTCACCTTCGCCTGTTTCTTCGCGAGTTTCGCCGCCTGCTTTTCCGCTGCGCGCTCTTTCTTTTTCTGGTCGAGCTCGCTTGCGAGGCGGTGGTTCACGTCGCGGTGTTCGGCTTCGTCGTTGCGCACGGCCAGCACCACATCGCGCAGTTTCGCGCCTTTTGGCAGGTTCCAGTATTTTTTGGCGATCTCGGGCGCGTCGACGTTTTTAATTTTTCCGCTATCGATATGCGCGAGATATTCGGTGTAACTTTTCACCGCTTCTTCCTCGATAAGTCCCACGAAGCGATGCGCCGTGCGTTTGTTGAAAACATAGGCGAGCGAATAAAGCCCCACGAAACCCGCCTGCCCGACGGAAATGAGCAGCCTCTCCAGCTTCGTCGGCTTCGCCACCTCCAGAAACGTCATGAGGTGCATGCGTTCGTTTTCCGCCTCGTCCATGAGCATGCGGATTCGCCCGTTGTCTTCCTTCAACCCCCGGAGCGCGCGGAAATGGTTGAAGGCCGAACCCACCATGCCCGGCACGGCGGCGACGGTTTCCAGCACCACGGCGCGGTGGCCGAACCGGTGCTTGAAAAACCGGTCGGCAAAAAACCGCATGAATTTGCACGCCGCGAAAGCGAAATGGTCGGACAGCGTCTTGCGCTCGTACCGCCAGCCGACAGGATTATCGACCGAGGTTTCATGGCGCAGCTTGATATCGGAAGGAAAAGGCTTCTCGCCGTTCGGACCCGGCTTTGCCGCAGCGGCGGGTGCCGGTGTCGCTTCTAAAATTTCTTTGGGTGCTGGTTCTGTCATCTTCGTCTCCCTTTATGTCGGCATGGATCAAATGGGGTATGGAAGCTCAAGAAAACGCGCGGACAAAATAATCCGACGCATTCGTTAATGTTAAGCCTGCCCTGCAACGCAAGGCAACGATAAACGGCATCAGACATTTATAAGGGATATATCTTAACGGGCGGTTAAGCCGCTATGTAAAGGCGTTTTGGGCGGAACGGCCTCGATGCCGCCGACATAGTCATCGACACGTTTCATCTGCGCCTTG
>JAYUPV010000242.1:0-2136 GCA_043759865.1 Alphaproteobacteria bacterium
TTGGCGAGCAGCTCTGTCGCCACGAATAAACCGTCTTTCACAAGACCGCCGCGCGCGACCACGCCCTGCCCTTCGCGGAAAAGATCGGGCGGGATGCCGGTATATTCCACCGCGAGGTCTTTGATTTCATCCGTCACAGTGAACCGGATGGCAAGGTCATTGCCGGTTTTTTTCAAAGTTCCGGTTTTGACAAGGCCGCCGAGGCGGAAAACCGCGCCGTCTTTCACCCGCGCATCGTTTTTCTGGCGCAGGTCGTGTACTTCGGCAGGCGTGAAGAAATACGACAGGTTGTCGCGCAGGGCATAAAGAGCAAGCCCCGTTGCCAGCGCAAGGCAGGAGAAGACGAGCAGTATATAACGGAGACGATCGTTTTTACGCCAGAGGCGTTCTTTTTTACGCATCCGTCTTGCCCAGTTTTTTGCGTATCTTCGCCCAGTCGCGCAGCGACAGCACAACAACAAGCACCAGTACGACAGCGGTGATGGCATAGGCGGCGGTTATATATATCGTGTGGTCTGCCGTCATGCGTTGCCTGCTTTCAACCGGCGGCGGCCTATTTCCGTGCGCAGGCGCAGGCAGGCGAGGGCGATGTACAAAAACTTGAACCCCGCAGCCATCAGCAGCAGCGGCAGCAGCATGGATTTGTCGATGGCGGGGCCGTCCATGCGGATAATGCTGGCGGGCTGGTGCAGCGTATTCCACCAGTCGACGGAAAATTTGATGATGGGAATATTGACAAGGCCGATGAGCAGCAGGCACGCGCCCGCATTGATGCCTTTCTGTTCGTCATCGAAAGCATCGACCAGCGCCATATAGCCTACAAATAAAAAGAACAGCACCAGCACCGAAGTCAAACGCGCATCCCACACCCACCAAGCACCCCACATGGGCTTGCCCCAGAGCGAGCCTGTGGCAAGACAAATGAAGGTGAACGCTGCACCCACAGGCGCAATCGATTTCGCGTAAAGCTCGGCCACCACATGTTTCCACACAAGGCCGATGAAGGCCGCCGCCGCCATGGTCACGTAAACGAACAACGCCATCCATGCTGCGGGAACGTGGATATACATGATACGCACGGTTTCGCCCTGCTGGTAATCGGCGGGGGAGGCGAAGAAGGCGGCGTATAAACCAGCCGCGAGGAACAGCAATGCTGCCACCGCCGACACCGGCAGCAGCCAGCGCACCACCGCCTGAAAGCGGCGGGGGTTGGCGAAGCGTCCCATGATAGCGGTCGTGTTCACGATGACCTCAAATGCATGTTGAAGAACAGGGCGGCAAGCCACGGCGCCACGGGCATTGCTGCCACAGCCAGCGCCAGTTGCAGCAAAAGATAGGCTCTGGCGGGTAAATCCGCAAGGGCGGCAGCAGCGCCCGTCACCCCCAAAATCAGCATCGGAATGAACAGCGGCAGCACCAGCACGGCAAGCAGCAACCCCGAACGCCTGCTGCCCAGTGTCAGCGCCGCGCCCATGCCGCCTAAGAGGCTCATATATATAGTGCCAAGCGCGAGTGACAGAGCGAGGATGCCGGTTTTTTCCGGCGGCACGCCCAGCATGATGGCGACAATAAAACTCGCCGCCACCAGCGGCGCGCCTGACAAAAGCCAATGCGACAGCATTTTTGCGAAGGCGATACGCACAGCAGAAACGGGCGACATCAACAGCAAATCAAGCGTGCCATCCTCGGCATCGCGCAAAAAAACAGTCTCAAGCGACAACAGCCCCGCGAGCAGCGCGCAGACCCAGATGATGGCGGCGGCCGATTTTTGCAGCAGCCCCGGTTCCTGCGCGAGCGCGAAGGGGAACAAGCTGGCGACAGCAAAAAAGAAAAACAGCGTGGCGACGGCCTCCGACCCGCGCGCGGCCAGGCGAAAATCGCGGGAAACAATGGCGCAAAGCGTGTTCATGCGGCTGCCCCCAGTTGCACACGGCGCAGCGTGCCCGATGGAGGCGGGTCAATCGCCAGATGGCTGGCGATCACCGCCATGCCGCCCGAAGCGATATGGGCATCAAGCGCTTTTTTGAAAAGCAGAGAAGACGCCTCATCCAGCCCGTTCAGCGGTTCGTCGAGCAACCAGAGGGGCGTGACTTTGAGCAACACACGCGCAAGCCCGAGGCGGCGTTTTTGCCCTGC
>JAYUPV010000243.1:0-5228 GCA_043759865.1 Alphaproteobacteria bacterium
ATATGCATGTCCATCTCGTTTTCGGGCGCGACAAGGCAGACGGGGCTGTCGACAAGGCGGTCGGAAAGCGTGACGTCTTTCACCTCGCCCACAAGGTATTCCTTCATGCGGGTCAGCAGTTTCTCGGTTGAATCTTTCGCCTTCGCGTCTTTCGGCTTTTCTTCTTCCTTCTTGTCCGACTTGACTTTGGCAAGGTCGGAAGAGCCGCGTGTGATGGATTTGAATTTCTTTTGCTTGTATTCCATCTGGATCGGCAGCCAGAATTCGTCGATGGTGTCGGTCATGAACAGCACCTCCACGCCCTTGGCGCGGAAGGCTTCGAGCTGCGGCGAGTTGCGCGCGGCCTCGACCGAGGGGGAGGAAACGTAATAAATCTGGTCCTGTCCCTCTTTCATGCGGCCGATATATTCGTCGAGCGACACAAGGCCGGTATTCGTGGACGAATAAAACCGCGCCACGCGGCACAGTTGTTCGCGGTGGGCATGGGCATCGTACAGCCCTTCTTTCACCACCGGGCCGAACAGCGCCCAGAAATTCTCGTATTCTTTAATATCGGCTTTTGCCTTGTCTTCCAGCTCCGATAAAATCTTGCGCGTAATCGCGGCGCTCATTTTGGCGACAACGGGGTTCGACTGCAGCAATTCGCGGCTGATGTTCAGCGGCAGGTCTTCTGAATCGACAACGCCCTTCACGAAGCGCAGGTAAGGGGGAATAAGCGCCTCGACACCGTCGGTGATAAACACGCGGCGCACATACAGCTTCACGCCATGCGGGCGCGTCGGGTCGTAAAGGTCAAAGGGCTTCATCGTCGGGATGAACAGCAGGTTGCTGTATTCATACGATCCTTCGGCGCGCCAATGCATGGTCAGCCACGGCGTGTCCATCTGCACCGAGCCGGAAACGCTGCGGTAGAATTCGGTGTACTGCTCGGGCGTGACCTCGGCCTTGGGTCGCATCCACAGGGCAGAGGCGGTGTTGACCACGGCGGCATTTTCGCCCTTGCCCATGCGGATGGGGAAGTTGATATGGTCGGAATATTTCTTGATGACGGTTTTCAGGCGCTCGTCGAGCAAAAATTCCGACGCGTCTTCCTTGATGTGCAGCACAATCTCGGTGCCGCGCGTGTCTTTCAGCGCTTCGTCGATGGTATAGGTGCCGCGCCCGTCGGAAACCCAGACATGCGCGAGGGTCTCGCCCGCCTTTTTGCTCAGCACCGAAACCTTTTCGGCCACCATGAACACGGAATAAAAGCCGACGCCGAACTGGCCGATGAGGCTCATGTTCTTTTTGCTGTCGCCGTTCAGGTTTTTCACCAGCTCTCTCGTGCCGGAATGGGCGATGGTGCCGAGGTTCTTTATCAAATCGTCTTTCGTCATGCCGATGCCGTTGTCGGTCACGGTCACGGTGCGCGCGTTGGCATCGAAGGTGACATTGATGCCGAAATCGGCGCCGTCTTTCACCAGCTCGGGTTTTTCGATGGCGTCATAGCGCAGGCGGTCGCAGGCATCGGAGGAATTCGAAATCAGCTCGCGCAGGAAAATCTCGCGCTGGGTATAAAGCGCGTTCGCCACGATGTCGAGCAGCCTTGAAACTTCCGCCTGGAATTCGCGTTGTTCGGACATTTTTTTATCTCCTAAAAATCTTCAAGGGTTCAGCCTTGTCACTTCCCAGCCGCCAGCTTTGCGGATGAACAGGAAGCGGTCGTGAAGGCGGCCTTCGCCTTCCTGCCAGAATTCTATTTTCTCCGGCAGCAAAATAAACCCGCCCCAATGCGGCGGTCGCGGCACTTCCTGCCCCTTGAACTTCTGGGCGAAGAGGCGCACGCGCTCTTCCAGTTCCTCCCGGCTCGCAAGCGGTTCCGACTGGCGGCTCGCCCAGGCCCCGAGACGACTTAATATATGCCGCGTCTTGAAATAAGCATCAACGGCGGTTGAGGGAAGCTGCGTTATTTTGCCCTCGACCCGCACCTGCCGCCGCAGCGACTTCCAGTGGAAGCACAGCGCAGCAGCTGGATTATGTGAAAGCTCACCCGCTTTGCGGCTTTCAAGGTTGGTATAGAAGCGGAACCCGTCATTGTCCACGCCTTTCAATAATACCATCCGCACCGAAGGCTGCCCACCCGTCGAGACGGTGGCAAGCGCCATAGCTTCGGGGTCATTGGTTTCGGAGGCCGAAGCTTCAGCCAGCCATTCCTTGAAAAACTCGACCGGATCTTGTTCGCGCAGGATTTCCATTCTTCATCCGTATAAAGGTTACCCGCCAACATTGCATTTAGTTTATGTTGCGGGGAACAAATCTTGTGCTAGAAGGTTATATAAAGCGGAATAACCCGCGTGGCAATTCCCTTAGCAAGTTTACTTTGAAAGGCAGACTCCGAAATGAAAAAGATAATCATGACCTTAGGCCTTATGGCCACCCTGTCCCTGGGTGCTTGTGCGCCCGCTGGCGAACAAAATACATGGGGTATGGGAAATAAACAGACGATGGGTGCCCTCGGCGGCGCGGTCATCGGCGGCGTGCTCGGCTCCAAGGTCGGCAACGGCAACGGCGCGAAATGGGCGACCGGCGCAGGCGCTGTGCTTGGCGCTCTCGCAGGCTCCTCGATCGGCGCATCGCTTGACTCGGCGGACCGCGCGGCGGCATCGCAGGCTTGGGATCGCGCTTACACCGCGCCCATCGGCCAGACCGTCAAGTGGAACAACCCGGAAAGCGGCAACCACGGCACCGTTACGCCCGTGCGCGAAGGCCGCTCGACCTCCAACAACGGCGTCTGCCGCGAGTACAAGCAGAGCATCTTCGTCGGCGGCAAAGCTGAAACCGCAGTCGGCACCGCCTGCCAGAACTCGGACGGCACCTGGACGATGATCAACTAATTCTATCCGGTTAAAGAAAAAAGCCGCCCTGTGAGGGGCGGCTTTTTTTGTTCTTCAAGCGCGCTTAGTTGGGTTTCGGCGCTTTTGCCGGAGGCGTTTTCAGCGCGGGGTTTTTGATGGCAGCGGGGGCCTTGTCGTTGCCTTCACTCGCCCATTCGGTGGTGTTCACGACCGCCGCCATGCCTTCGCCGCCGATGGCAACGCTGGTGATGTTGTAAGCGTAAACGTTGACGGCGGGCTTCACTTCTTTCAGCAGCCGCACAAGTTTTTCCAGTATCGCGGCGTTTTCATGCGCCTTGTCGCGCTTGTCACCGTCATTGCGGAGCGATACAAGGCCGCCTTCCGCGCCGGTTTGCGCGGCGGGGTAGAAGATGCCTTCAATCGCGCTGTCTTTCGGGCCGAGCGTTTGCGCGGCGAGGCGTTCATCGAAACCGATGGCGATTTTTTTGCCGAGCAGCGTATCGAGCGCCTTGGTGTTCGTGTTCATGAAAGCCGCGCGCAGGTCGGCTTCATTTGCCTGCCCTGTCACCGGCTGTGAAAATTCGATCAGCGTTTGTGCGTCGCCCGCTTTGCGGTCGCGGTCATCTTTCGTCTCGCCATGAACGGCGTAGCTGAAAGCGTTACGCAGAGCCGAAACAATCCCTTTACCAAATGCCATGATAATCACCCTTCTCTATTTATATTGAACCGCGATGCGTTTTTTTGTGGTCTCGGGTATCTGTGTACCCGCAAGATGATACCAAATCTGTCGTAATTATGTCAATCAATAATCCTATATAGCTGATTTATAGAAGAAAAATGAAACAAAAAAACCGCCCCAAACAAGGCGGCTTTTTTGTCAGCGCAGATTCGCAGGCTCAGGCCTGCGGCGCAGGGGGCGTTTGCGGCAATTTGCCGGGGCCGTTCACAGCCGGTTTGTGCAGCGCGGGTGTGTGCTTGAACGCCACATGGTCGTCCGTCTTGTCGATGAATTTCAGCAGATAGCTTTCATACATTACCGTTGCCATCGTGCCGCCGGGGTGTCCGCCGCCTGACTCCCAGTTGACGGTGGTCGTGCCATTCGCGCTTTCCACGCCGGTCACGCCGATATTGGTGCGATAAGAGGTCTGGCCCGTGAAAATGCCAACGGCCATTTTGCCCTTGGGAAGTTTCGGCGCTTTGGGGATCGGGTGCATGTGGCTGTGCGCAGCATCCCACATCTGCTTCCATTCTTTCTGGTTCGTGGCGACGAACTCGCCGGGCTGCTCCACGCCGCAATGATCGCCCGCGAATTCTGTCGGGAACTCGCTGCGGAGTTTTTTAATGACGCGTTTCGGTGCGCTGCTTTTGGGCATGCGATGAAGTCTCCGGCTATGGTTCAGATAGGAGTACCATAAGACACGAATCCCGCTATGTAAAGGCAGGGGTAGGGCTTTGAAAAAGCAGGGGATTTTTTACGGGTTTATGGCCGTCAGCACTTTATAGCCATGTTCCCGCACGACAGACTGAAACCGCCCGAAGGTTTCAGCCAGGATTTCCTCGTACGGTAAATGCGTGTTCGCCACCAGCCACAGCTGCCCGCCCGGCTTCAGCGCCGCCGCTGCCGCCGTAATAAAATCGCGGCCGATATCGGGGTTTGAGGTTTGCATGTCGTGGAAGGGCGGGTTCATGACAACGGCATCATAAGCCGCCGGAATTTTCTCGGACAAAATATCGTGCCAGAAAAACCGCGTGGCATTTTTTTTCGCCGCAAGGTTGAGCTTCGCCATTTCAAGCGCGTGATAATCAGCTTCGTATAAATCAAGGCGGGCAGGGGGTGCTTGGCGGTGCAACAGGCAATGCGCGAGAAAGCCCCAGCCCGCGCCGAAATCGGCAACAGCACCGGCAAGCGGCGGCAAAGTTTTCGCGAGCAGTATCGACCCGATATCAACGCGCCCGTGGCTGAATGTACCGGCGAGCGATTGTAAATCTGTTCCTGCCGCTGCTTGAGGCGCATAGGCCGTGCGCCATTCGGCGACAACGGGTGGGAGCGAGGCGGGCTTTTTTAATGCCGCGAGGCGGCAGTGGCTTTTGCTTTCGGCGAAATCAACCTCGAAATTTTCATCCAGCAGTTTCGCATAGCGTTTGCCGCCAAGGTCGTTCGGCGCAATCATCAGCAGCGTGCCGCCCTCGGGCAATCGCTCAAGCGCCTCCGCCAGCAACCCGCAGGCCCACTCCACCTGACGCGGCAGGTTGAGGGCGATGGTTCTAGTTTTCTTTTCCGGCCACGACGGCGTGACGGCAACACCCATGCGTTCCAGCGACAAAAAATCGGGACGGAAGGGATGCACGGCTTGAAAAACCCCGAACGACGACAGCCCCGCCACCGCCTCCGGC
>JAYUPV010000244.1:0-2413 GCA_043759865.1 Alphaproteobacteria bacterium
CAGTCGAACGAAACGCCCGCCGAACGTGCGATAGAATGGCAGATAAAGCAGCTGCGCAAAAAAATCGAAAGTGACCCCGCAAATCCCGGCCTCATCCACAACGATGCCGGCGGCTACCTCTTTGGCTGATCCCCGATGAAAAAAGAACAGCTCACCATGTACGCCAGCAACCACAAGGGGTCGCTGATCAACAGCCTCCTGATGTGTGCGGTGTTTCTCGGCGCGAAAGACCGTATGGGCCTGATGCCGCGCAGCCAGAGCGGGCTGCTGATCGAGGCGGCGGTGCTGTTGTTCTGCCTGTTCGCCTTCCTGCGCCAGCGCAACATTTACCGCGAAATTATCGAGACAAAAATCAAGGATGCAGATTGCGGCGGCTATGCCGGCAGCATCATGTTCACCAAGCTGATTTATCTGGTGCCTTGGCTGGTGCTGTTGTTCTGGCCGTTCATCACCGCGCAGGACGGCGCGCACCTGCTGGAATACGTGACCAAGACCTCGCATGACTGGGACAGGCTGCCCGGCTATATCTTTGTCATTTTCGTGGTCGCGACCTATGGCTCCTCAAGCGGCCCCGTGCCCAGGCTGCTGCTGGCCGATATCGGCATTCCTGCGGCCGTGACCGCCTTCGTCACCTGGCTCAACTGGGATGTCGAGTTCACCAAATGGATCGGCTCGGCGGTGCTGCTGTTCTGCCTTTACGTTTATACCGTGGGCAAAAAAATGTTTGTGTCCACCCTGCAGGTCATCGACAGCAAGATACAAATGGCGGCGAGCGCGCGGCGCGCCGACGAGGCCAACCGCGCCAAATCGAGCTTCCTCGCCCTCATGTCGCACGAAATCCGCACGCCCATGACGGGTATATTCGGCATGCTCGACTTTTTGAAAGACACCAAGCTCGACGCCGAACAGCGCGATTTCGTGACCACCATCAGCGACTGTTCCAAAACCCTGCTCAATACGCTCAACGACGTGCTGGATTTTTCCAAGGTTGAAAGCGGCAAGCTGAACATCAGCGCCATCAATTTCGATTTCCACGGCATGCTGAACAATTCCGCCCGCATCATGCGCCAGACGGCCGAGGACAAGGGTGTGCAACTGGTGCTCGCCATCGGCAAAGATGTTCCGCAGCGCATGCGCGGCGACCCGCACCGGCTGCAACAGATTGTGGTCAACCTGCTCAACAACGCGGTCAAATTCACCGAAAAGGGCGAAGTCACCCTGCGCGCCGCATACATGATGGACGGCAAGCAACCTGTGCTGCGCGTGGAAGTGCAGGACACAGGCATTGGTATATCGAAAGAAAACATGGCCAAGCTGTTCAGCGCGTTTTCGCAGGCCGATGACAGCATCGCGCGGAAATACGGCGGCTCGGGCCTCGGGCTCTCTATCGCGCGCAAACTGATAGAGCTGATGGGCGGAAAAATCCACGCGACAAGCATAGAGGGAAAAGGCAGCACCTTCGCCCTCGACATCCCCTACAACCCGCCGGTTGCAGGCGCGGAGGAAGACGACCCGGAACAGGCCGACGCGCATAGCGCGCCGCAAGAAATTTTGGTGGTAGAGGACAACGCCGTCAGCCAGCGCATCGTTATCAAGATGCTGACGCAAAAAGGCCACCGCGTGACGGCGGTCGGCGACGGCGACAGCGCGATAAAGGCCGTGAAGGAAAAAGATTTCAACCTTGTGTTCATGGATGTCAATATGCCGGGCCGCAACGGGCTCGACACCACGCGCGCCATCCGCTCGATGGGCGGCAAATACGAAAAGCTGCCGATCATCGGCCTTACCGCCAACATCATGGAAGACTTCGTGCGCAAGTGTTACGACGCGGGCATGATGGCGCATGTGCCGAAACCATTCTCGCCCAAAAGCCTGTATGACGCTGTCGCGCTTGTCGCCAAGGGGGGCACACCCGTGCCGGAAGCGGCAGTGGTGACCACGAAAAAGACCATGCGCGAAACGCTGGTTATCGTGCGCGACGGCATGGGCATCGACTATATGCGCTCCATGATCTCCTCGAACCTGAAAGAAGCGGCGCGGCTGCACGCCCTCGTCCGCGACGAAGCTGCAAAAAGCCGCTGGGACAAAATGGCCGACAACGCCCACGACCTCAAAAGCATCAGCGGCCTTATCGGCATGATAGAAACAAGCGCCCTCGCCGCGCAGATCGAAGCCAACGGGTTGAAAGCCGACGGCAAACGCATTCCCGACCTGCTCAACCGCCTCGAGTCAGACCTCGACCGCGAAAGCAAAGACGCCGAACGTCTTGCGAAGACGATGCCGGAGGAGTGAGACCCGCGCGAGTCGCGCGAGTCTGCGCCAAAAACGAAATTCCCTATTTTAGAAAAACCCTCCGGAATCCTTATTTGGCTACATATTTAGCCCCCTTGACTTATGCTCTTACCGCCTATAA
>JAYUPV010000245.1:0-2777 GCA_043759865.1 Alphaproteobacteria bacterium
CAAGCGCGCGATCGACGCTGAAGCCCTTGGCGGGTTCCCACGGAACGTCGGGGTAAAGCGCCGCGTCGTAAAGTTTTCCGCCCTTGCCACGGAAGGCGCTGCCCATGCGGAGCGCGAGGCCGGGCATGCCGTTTTCATTCGCAAGCGCGATCATCGCTTCCTGCAACGTCTCGTTGCCGCCGGGGTTCATCTGGCGCAGCTCTTCCTCGGCGATGTCGGGGCGCTCGGCCTTGACGAGAGCAAGAGCGCGGTTGCCCGCCGGCAGTTGCGCCAGCGCCTTGATGTGCCTGTCGGACAGGTCGGGGACGTACCAGTTGAATTTCGTCTGGTGCATGCCGAGCGCCTTCATGGCGATCAGGCCATAGAAAGTGCGCGGGTATTCGGCCGCGCGGCGCAGCCATTCGTTGACTTTTTGCGGCTCTCTCGCACGCAGGTAAGCGCGCGCCGCCCAGTACGATCCGGCAGACGACATCCATGCCGAGGTGCGGTGCGATTTCGCGGTCAGCTCGAACAGCCGGCCCGCTTCGGCATATTTACCGAGCTGCCACGCCGCAAGCCCGCCGACCCAGCCCGCGACGGGAACGTCTTTGCCCGAGCGGCCTGCGCTTTGCACCGCAAGCTCATAGGCCTTGTCGACCTTGCCGTTATAGAAATACGAAGCCGCGATATCGGCGCGCAGGCTGTCATACTGCGTTGCCTTCAGCGTGTCTTTTTCCCGCTCGAGCCGCGCAAGCGCGCTGGAAGGGCTGCCGCCCACCGATTTGCCGATGGCACGGATGACGTCTTTTTGTTTCGGCGTCTGCTCGCCCGAGCGGATGTAGGGCTGCGCCAGCTGGCCGACATCGAAATCATGCATGCTGTAAACGCCCTTGCCGGTGCGCGGCGTGACGAGGCTGCCAGCGCCCGTGGCCGGTTTTTTCTTCACGGCAAGGTCGTAAATTTTCTGCGCGCCCGGATGGTCGGCATAACGTTTCATCCAGTCGGCGAGTTCTTTGTAGGTGGTCTTGTAAGCCGGGCTGTTATAGCGCTGCGACAGAACATGGCCCATCAGGGTAAAGTCGGAAAGTTTTCCGATTTCGGTGTTGGCCTTCAGGAACTGGCCGACATCCTGGAAGGCGAAGATATGCGCGTAACGCGCGGCGTCTTCGTCCGACAAATGGCGGGAGCCGCCAAGATGACCGAACACGCGGTCGAGCAGCGAAGGTTCGCGCTCGAAAATCTCGGGCGACAGGCGGGCGGCATCGGATGCGTTGTCTTTGGCCTCGGCCTTCGGCGCTTCGATTTTAACCAGCGAGGGTCTGGAAGCGGCGGGGGCTGCGGCCGGCGTTTCACCCACAGTCGCCATGATCCGGCTGGCTTCGTCATTGGCAGCCTCCAACGCTATGGTAATAATATCGCCCTGCGTCACGGCTTGCCCTTCCCCTTGCGGTTTGCGCTTGGGGCGGATGGAGGTGATGAAGGAAACACCATTGGAGGCCTTGGCGACCTTGGCCGGTTTCGGCTTGCGTTTGGGCAGCGGCGTTGCGGCCTCTTCCGCCGGAGGGTCGAGCCAGATGACCGTATGTTCACGGCTGCCACGGGTGAAGGGGAAATCAAAGGCTGCTGCCGTTCCCGTGCTTTCCAGCACAGCAACGAACCCGATAATGCCCAAGAGATGCCTTCGACGTCTGTTATCCAAAATCAATTCTCATCCTTTTGGTCTCGAAGATGCAGATTCCTAGCCCAAAAACCGGGGCTTTGCAAATATTTGCATAACTCGTGAAATTGGGAGGCGGGAACAAGGTGTTATCCACACCCCCCCCCTTATTTATTATGTAAATAGGCTTCGTTTTTTGATGCGCCGCAAAAAAGCGCGGGGGTGAGTCGCTTTGCCGGAAAATCTGCGCTTATTCGTCTTTCAGTATCCCCAGCTCCCGCAGCTTTGCTTTCAGCTTCAGCAAATCCTGCCATGCGAGGCGCTTTTCCAGCGGGGAGCTTAGCAGGTAGACGGGGTGGAACAACGGCAGGGCGGGTATGGGTTTCGCAAGGCCTTCGGAAGTATGCTCGACCCACTTCCCCCTCAACCGGGTGATGTTCGTGGTGGTTTGCATCAGCGCCTTGGCCGCAACGCCGCCTGCGAAAATAACCACGGCGGGGTTTATCAGTTCGATATGGCGCAAAATAAACGGCAGGCTGAGCGCGATCTCGGCATCGGTCGGGGCGCGGTTGCCGGGCGGACGCCAGTTGATGACGTTGCTTATATATATGTTCTCTTCACGGCTGAGACCGATGCTGCCGAGCATCTTGTCCAGCAAGTGTCCGATAACGCCGGCAAAGGGACGGCCTATCCTGTCCTCGTCCGCGCCTGGCGCTTCGCCCACCAGCATGACTTTGGCGGCGGGGTTGCCGTCGGAAAAAACAATCTGCGTCGCGGTGCGTTGCAGCGACAGCCCCTTGAAACTCTCCAGCGCCGCTTTTAATTCCTCGACCGTTTTCGCGGATGCGGCAAGGCTGCGCGCATCTGCCAGGGCTTCGAGCGTACCCGCCCCTTCGGGGTCGGGCGGTTTGGGCAGTACCATACCGGCGGGCATCGCGGGCAGCGGGGCTTTGCCGCCAGAGAGACCGGGCAAGCCGGTATCGGGCTGGGCAAAGGCGGTGACGGTCTCGGGCACGGCATTCAGCCGGTTGGGCGCCGCGTCAAGCATCGCCTCGTCCGCGCCGCAGTCGATATAGAACTGCAAAAGCTCGGCGGGGTGCATAGTTGAGGCATCGAGTGTCATGATGGCTCGACTCTATAT
>JAYUPV010000246.1:0-3023 GCA_043759865.1 Alphaproteobacteria bacterium
GCCGACGGCTGAAACCTTCAAGGAACCGCCCATCGCCCCCGCCGTGGTGGACGCTTTCGCAAAGCAGGAGCTGGTGCGCGCTGTGCATGTGTTGCACGGGCTTAACCTCGACACGCTGGTCGATTCATTCCTGCTGCGCCTTATCGCGAACGCGAAAACCAAAGACCAATTCAGCCTCGTCGCCAAACTCGCGCGCGAGACGGAGCGTTATTACTACGCCGTGCAGGCCAACAAGGACTGCCAGCAGACCCTCGGCCAGTTCCTGTTCTTCGAAGGCTATCCCACCCTGCCGCCGCTGCCGTTGCAGACGCCAGAAAAATCTCTGGTTCACGCCATCATCCACCGCGAAAGCATGTTCAACCCCAAGGCGCTCAGCCCTGTCGGCGCGCGCGGGTTGATGCAGCTGATGCCCAGCACGGCCAAGAGCATGGCCAAGAAAGTGGGCGAGCGTTTTAACGTCGACCGTCTGATTTCCGAACCGCGCTACAACACGCAACTCGGCTCCACCTATCTGCACGACCTCATCACCGGCTACGGCGGTTTTTACCCCATGGCCATCGGCGCGTATAACGCGGGGCCGGGCAATGTGCGGGAATGGACAGACACCTTCGGCGACCCGCGCGAAAAAGGCGGCATGGGCATCATCGACTGGATCGAGCATATTCCGATTTACGAGACGCGAAATTATATCCAGCGGGTGATGGAATCCTATTACATCTACCGCCTGCGTTTCGGTCTGGAACCGAAAACCGTTTACGATTTCATGCCCCGCGAATAATGGCACGGAACTTGCGTGTGTTTACCCCTGTGTAGAAGGGGAACTGCGCCATCATGCCAGCCGGAACGCTCATCGATACCAGTGCCGCAACGGAAAGCACCGAGGCTGTTTTCAAACTCGGCTTGACGGGCGTTGCATACGCGGATGTGCCGTCCGCGCGTAGCCAGCTGCTTGATTTCCTTGAAAAGCACAACGCCGCAAAGGAATACGCTGGCAGGCTCGCGCTGACGGTGACGGAGATACTCACCAACCTCGCAAAACATCCGCCGCAAAAAGCCACACGCATCGACATCCGGCTGCGCCTGACACCGCGCAACGCCTATATAGACGTTTCCGATAACAGCACACCATTCGCGGAATTCGATGCAAAATGCAAATCCGCGCTCGCGCGCCTCAATGCGGGTGCGTCGCTGGAGGAAGGCGGCTATGGCCTCGGCGTTATTTTAAAGCAGCATGCACAGGCAAGCTACACGCCCATGACCCACAGCCCAGACGGGCTCAACCATTTCCGCGTCATTGACCACAGCACCGCACCCGCCTCGCGCCACAAAAACACCGTTTTCCTTGTGGACGACGACCCTGTTGCCATGAAACGGCATTGCACGATACTGGAGGGCATGTACAACCTCATGCCCTTTGGCCGTGCGGAAGAAGCGTTGAAAGCCTTTCCCGCAGCGCGGCCCGATATTGTGGTGTCGGATCTCAACATGCCGGGCATGGACGGGCTCGGCCTGCGCCGCGCGCTCTCGGAACTTGAAGGCGGGGATGCGACGCCGTTTATTTTCCTGAGCGGCGAAACGCTGCACCAGAACAACCCGTATATCAGCGATCTCGGCGTCGATGACTTCCTGTGCAAGCCCGTCGACAAGAACCGGCTGCAAAGCGTGGTCGCAAGGCTCATCAGCCGGTCGCTGCAGGTGCGCCGCGCGCTTGAGGGGAAATTCCAGCAGCACCTGACCAGCATGCTGCGCCCTGCGCTGCCTGAAACCTATGGCGGCTGGCGCATTGTGACGCTGACAGAGGCGGCGGAGGCAGGCGGCGGCGATTTCACCCTGCACCACGAAACCCCCGCCCGCATGCTGGCCGTGCTGGCCGATGTGATGGGCCACGGCCCGCAGGCGAAGTTTTTTTCCTATGCCTATGCCGGATATCTGCGAAGCCTGTTCCGGCTGCAATCAACGTCTCCCGACCCCGCGCATTTCCTCGCGGCGCTTGCTGCATCGATCGACGGCGACGAGTTTCTTGAAAGCATCATCATCACCTGCCAGAGTTTTTTGCTGTCGCCCAAGGGGCAGATCAGCATCGCTTCGGCCGGCCACCCCGCTCCCATGCTCGTGCGGCGCAGCGGCGCGGAAACGATCGACAGCGCAGGCCCCCTGCCCGCGCTTGCCAGCATGGCGGGCTACAACCTTTCAACGCTTGCGCTCGAAGACGGCGAAAAAATCATTTTCGCAACCGACGGATTTTTGCAGGCCTTCGATGCAGAGGGTTTCAAGCGCGGCACGCTGCTGAAACTGCTGGACGGCATGGCACGCATGAAAGCGCAAGACATGGCGGCCTTGCTGTGGCAGGCATATGCCGCGAAAAACATTCCCGCGTCACAGCGCGACGACGCCACGCTGATAATCGCCGAATATGGAGGGCACTGATGATGGCAACCAGCCTTTTTGAAATTAAAAACACGCCTGATTTCGCACTGATAAGATTCACCGGCTTCGTCGATGCCAGCACCGTGCTGCAGGCGCGGCCTGTGGTGCAAAGCCAGGTTCCCGCCAGCTGCGCCAATTTCGTGGTCGACCTGTCGGGCGTCGATTTCCTCGACAGCCACGGCGTGGGGCTTTTCGTCTCGCTGCTGAAACGCGCACACCTCAACAGGGGCAAGGTCGTAATCGCAGGGGCGGAGGGGCAGCCGTCATCGGTGTTGCAGATGGTCGGGTTCAATGGCGCGCTGGTCGCCTATTGCAAGACGGCGGAGGACGCGAAGGCTTATCTGGCACAACCAGCCCCGCCCTAAAAACATTTGGCCGACCTTATGGGGCGGCCAAGATGTTTAAAAAGAGACCCTTAAGATTACTTCGTGGGGGTTTTGGGAGCGTCATTCGAAGGGGTTCCGGGAGCGCGGTTCTGGGCAGGCGCTCCGGGCACAAACTGCTTCGTTTGCTGCTGGGACTGTCCCAATTTTGCTTTCATGCTCACCATGGTATTAAACCCTTTATTCGAAGAGAAAGAACCAATGTCGTTTATT
>JAYUPV010000247.1:0-9702 GCA_043759865.1 Alphaproteobacteria bacterium
CAAAATCGGCTCGAGATCTTTTTCAAGCGCGTTGATGACATCGGTGATTTTCAGGTCGGTGGTCTTGCCGATGGCTTCCGAGAACGCGCCCCAGAATTCGCGCAGGACTTTTTTCCACGGAATGTCGCCCGCCGAAATACCGTCGAGCTGTTCTTCGAGGTTCGCGGTGAAATTGTATTCGACATACCGTTTAAAGAAGTTGATCAGGAACGCCGTGACAATGCGTCCCCGGCTCTCGGGTATGAATCTCCGGTTATCGAGCTTCACGTAGTCGCGGTCCTGCAACACTTGCAGAATGGAGGCGTAGGTGGACGGGCGGCCGATGCCGAGTTCCTCAAGGCGCTTCACAAGGCTTGCTTCGGTGAAGCGGGGCGGCGGCTGGGTGAAGTGCTGGTTCGGTTTCACGTCTTCAAGCTTCAGCGCATCGCCTTCTTTCAAATGCGGCAGGCGGCGCTCTTCGTCTGCGGCGTCGCGTTCTTCGTCTTCCATCTCTTCGCGGTACAGCTTCAGGAAGCCGTCGAAGGTGATGATAGAACCGGTGGCGTGCAGCACAACCTTGCCGTCGGGGTTCGCGATATCGACCGAGACCTGGTCGAGCACGGCGGATTCCATCTGGCAGGCCACGGTGCGCTTCCAGATAAGTTCATACAGGCGCGCCTCGTCGTCATCGAGATATTCCGAAACAGACTCGGGCGTGCGGAACAGGTCGGTGGGGCGGATAGCTTCGTGCGCTTCCTGCGCGTTTTTGACTTTTGATTTGTAAGCGCGCGCCTGCTCCGGCAGGTAGCTGTCGCCAAACTTGTTTTTAATGAGCGTGCGGGTGTGTTCCACCGCCTCGGCGCTGAGCGTCACGCCGTCGGTACGCATATAGGTGATAAGACCGGTGGTCTCCCCGTTTATCTCGAAGCCTTCATACAGTTTTTGCGCCGTACGCATGGTCTTTGTGGCGGAGAAGCGGAGCTTGCGCGATGCTTCCTGCTGCAGGGTCGAGGTGATGAAAGGCGGATAGGGGTGGCGGCGGACCTGCTTTTTCTCAATCGACTTGACCGTATAGTCCTGACCCTTGATGCGGGAAACCGCGCCATCGGCGGTGTCCTTGTTGTTGATGGTCATCTTCTCGATTTTTTTGCCGTCGAGCAGGGCGAGCTTTGAAGTGAAGCTCTTGCCCTCCTTCGTTTGCAGCATAGCCTCGATGGACCAGTATTCTTCAGCCTTGAAAATTTCAATTTCAGCTTCGCGCTCGCAAATCAGGCGCAACGCGACCGACTGCACGCGACCCGCCGAGCGCGAGCCCGGCAGCTTGCGCCACAAAACGGGCGACAGGTTAAAGCCGACAAGATAGTCGAGCGCGCGGCGCGCAAGATAAGCGTCGACCAGATGGTGGTCGATATCGCGGGCATGGGTGAAGGCTTCCTTCACCGCCGACTTGGTGATTTCGTTGAAGGTGACGCGCCGAATCTTTACTTTGCCGGCAATCTGCTTTTCCTTCAGGTACTCGCTTACATGCCATGAAATGGCTTCGCCCTCGCGGTCAGGGTCGGTTGCGAGGTAGATGGTGTCGACTTTTTTCGCGCGGCTCATGATTTCGCCGAGCGGTTTGTGCGAACGCTCGCCGATCTCCCACAGCATCTCGAAGTCTTTCGCGGGGTCGACCGAGCCGTTTTTCGCGGGCAGGTCGCGCACGTGGCCAAAGCTCGCGACCACGGTGTAATCGGGCCCGAGATATTTTTCGATGGTCTTCGCCTTGGCGGGGGATTCGACGATGACGAGATTGGTTGCGGCCATATTTTTACCCGGGATAAATTCTTTCGGTGTTGGCGACAGTTGCGTGGGCTTTCACGCGCCTGCCCCTGAAATTCGGTCTCGCGACATTATAATATATATATGTGTCGCGTCTCGATTCTATATCAGGTTTACCTTATTTCCCGGTTGTCTTTCAATACGGCCTGCAAGCTCTAATTCCAGAATAATGGTCAAAACCTGTCCGATGGGGGCTTCCAGAGACCGGATGAGCTCGTCCATCCCGACCGGGGTGGGGCTCAAACTTTCCGGAATCCTGTTCCGCAAAGCAGGCGAGGGATCGTCGGTTGCGCTATCCGCCGCCACGGGCGCACCCTTCCAGCCCTACCCCGAGGGGTCTTTCATGGGCTGGAAGCGGAGCGATTTCAGAACCTGAATAATGTCGTCTGCCGTGGTCGCAAGATGCGCGCCGTCGCGGATGAGGCCGTTCGTGCCCTCCGCGCGCGGGTCGAGTGGAGAGCCTGGCACGGCGAAAACTTCGCGGTTTTGTTCGAGCGCCATGCGCGCCGTAATCAGCGAGCCTGATTTCGCCGCCGCCTCCATCACCAGCACGCCAAGGCTCATGCCCGAGATAATGCGGTTGCGGCGCGGGAAATGACGAGCGATAGGTTCGGTGCCAAAAGGGCTCTCGGCAATAACCGCGCCCTGCTCGGAAATTTCTTTATAGAGGTCCTTGTTTTCGGGCGGGTAGATAACGTCAATGCCGCCCGCGACCACAGCGACGGTGCCGGTGGCAAGCGACGCCTTGTGCGCCGCGCTGTCGATGCCGCGTGCAAGGCCGGAAACAATCGCATAGCCGGCAGCGCCCGTTTTCGCCGAAAAGTCTTCCGTAATCCGGCGGCCGGAAAGAGAGGCGTTGCGCGCGCCGACCACGCCAAGCGCGGGTTTTTTAAAAAGCGATACATGGCCGATGACGGTGACAACCGGCGGCGCGTCCTCCACCTGTTCGAGGAAGGCGGGGTAATCGGGCTCGCATTTCGCGATAATCCGCGCGCCGTATTTCGCAGCTTTCTCTATTTCTTTTTCGGCATCGCCCGGAGCTGCGATTTTTACGCCTTCCAGCTTGCCGCCGCGCTTGGCAAGGCTTGGCAGTTCGGCAAGCGCGCGTTCGGCACTGCCAAAGCGTTCCAGCAGGCGGTTGAAGGTGATGGGGCCGACATTCTCGGTGCGGATAAGCCGCAGCCAGGCGAGGCGTTCCTTGTCGGACAGGCTCTGGTTCATTTTGCCGCTTTTTCTTCTGAGGGCTGTTCTACCGGCGCAGCGTCATTCGACTTTTTGTCGAGGTCGATTTTGCTCTCGGTGTTGTTGATCAGGCGCTTGATATTCGCGCGGTGGCGTATCCAGACAGCGGTGGACATGATGAGAATAGCAAGGGTGATTTCAAGTTTCTGCGTCAGGTACAACGCAATCATGGGCGCGAAGCCGAAAATGGCAAGACCCGCCGCCGATGAGTATTGTGTTGCACCCGCGACAATCAGCCACAACCCGCACATGATACCGCCGAGAGGCAGCGAAAAGGCAAAGCAGATGCCAAGCGCGGTCGCAACGCCCTTGCCGCCCTTGAATTTCAGCCAGACGGGGAACAGGTGCCCGAAAAATGCGGCAAGCCCGGCGAGGATCGCGTAATCGAGGCTGACATTGCCCGCAGCCAGTACCGGCACCGCGCCCTTCAGCGCGTCGAGCAGCAGCGTGATCGCGGCGATTTTTTTGCCTGCCGCGCGCAGCACGTTGGTCGCGCCGATATTGCCCGAGCCCACATCGCGGATATCGCCCGCGCCTGCGAGTTTCGTCAGGATAAGCCCATAGGGCACACTGCCGCTCAGGTATCCGCCGATCAAGGCGACCAGCAGGTACGGCGTGGGGTGGCTTGTTTCGACGAGCAGGAAGGAAAGAAAATCCATGACGCTTCAAAAGTTATTGATATCGCCCGAATATGGCTGATTCCGGCGCAGGGGGCAATACGCTATTTATGGAACAGCATCAGCAGCTTGTGGAGGGGCGAGTCAAGCGCGGCATCGAGGTTTTTGCGCGCCTGCTTTTCGTAGTACTGGAAAAAGGCGCGGGTCTTGAAAATTTGCGGCTGGTCTTTAAACCCCTGCAGCACCTTGCGCCGCCCCAGTTTATAGGCGACGGTGGGGACATGCGCGTATTCGCGGCGGATATTCCTGTCGTAGTCGCGGAACAGGGCAGGGGCCGCGCCGAAAATGGAAAGGTCGCAATCGGCCATGATGCATTCGGGCAGCGACCTGGCGTTTTTGTGGTGCGCCGTCAGGTCAATAAGGTGCGCCACATTGTCCTGCACCTCTTCGGGCAGGCCGAATTTCTGCGCGTCGCGTAAAAACCAGTCGCGGCTTCTTTCCTCGTTGTCCTTTTGGCGGGGGTCGTAGACGGCATCGTGGTACCAGAGCGCAAGCTCGATCTCGCCGAACATCCTGACACGTTCATCCGGCATCACCAGCGCCAGCTCGCCCGTGGTCATCATCGCGGTCTTCGCCCAGTCGAGATACCACAGCACGGCTTCAAGATGCTTGAAACCGTGGTAGTGGCGTGTCGGGTCGCGATAGGCGGCCATGATATCGACACCGGCATCGGGAATAGAGTCGCCCGCCGCGCCGAAGCGCTGCCAGGCCTGTTGCCAGCGGTTGGTGAACTGGTTTAGGTAAACCGATGACATGACAGTCGCCTCTTACCTCAACGAACGGGTCAAAAGGTCGAGGCAGGCCATACGCACGGCAACACCCATTTCGACTTGCAGGGTGATAAGGCTGCTTTTGGGGTCGTCGGCAATGGCAGCGTCGATTTCAACATCGCGGTTCATGGGCCCCGGGTGCAGCACAACAGCGCCCGGTTTTGCGAATCCAAGGCGCTCCGCCGTCAGGCCGTAGTTTTTGAAATACTGGACTTCGGTGAAGGACAGAGCTTTCTGCATGCGCTCTTTTTGCATGCGCAGCACCATCACGGCATCCGCATCCGTCAGGCCAAGTTTCATGTCCTGCGTGCCGCCTGCCGACAGGGGCATCAGCTCAACAGGGCCGACGCATTTCACGTTCACGCCCATTTTCTTGAACAGGTTAAGGTTTGAATGCGCGACGCGGCTGTGCAGGATGTCGCCGACGATGGCGACGTTCAGGCCTTCGAGTCTGCCGAAATGGCGGCGCAACGTCAGCGCGTCGAGCAGTGCCTGTGTCGGGTGTTCGCGTGTGCCGTCGCCCGCGTTCAGCACGGGGCAGTCGAGAATACCGGACGCTTTTTCGGCCGAGCCTTCCTCGTTGTGGCGGATGACGAACAGATCGGGGCGCATCGCGTTCAGGGTTTTCAGGGTGTCAATAAAGCTCTCGCCTTTTTTGATAGAGGACCCTTCGACCGTCATGTTGATGACATCGGCGCCAAGGCGCTTTGCTGCCATTTCAAACGACAGGCGCGTGCGCGTGGAATTTTCGAGGAACAGGTTGATTAAAACCAGACCCTTCAGCAGCGCGTTGGTCTGCGACTTGCGGCGGTTCTGCACTACGTAATATTCCGACAGGTCGAGAATGGTCAAAATATCCTCGCGGCTCAGATGCTCGACGGAGAGCAGATGCTTGTGCGGGATGGAAAGTTTGGCGACGGGGGTTTTCGGGGTTTGAGCGGCTACTGCGGTCATTACACGATTCCTTTGTTGCGAAGGGTGAAGATGTCGGACGGGGTCATGAAAAGCTCGGTTGCAAGAATTTCGTCGGTATCCGCGCCCAGCATGGGCGGCGCGTGGCGGTAGGAAACAGGCGTCTCGGAAAAGCGCAAGGGGCTTGAAATCAGGCTTACCGGCGCGGGTGTGGCAGGGTGTTCCATTTCTGTCACCATGCCGCGTGCCTGCACCTGCGGGTCGGCGAACACGGCATCGAGTTTGTTGACAGGGCCGCAGGGCACGCCGCGTCGCTCGAGGTTTTCCGTCCAGTATTTTATCGGGTGCTGCGCGATGATGTCGCGGATGAGGGGCACGATAACGGCGCGGTTCTTCACGCGGTTCTTGTTTTCGGCAAAGCGAGGGTCGCGCGCGAGTTCAGGTTTGCCTGCAACATCGCAGAACGCGGCGAATTGTTTGTCATTGCCCGAAGCAAGCACAATATAGCCGTCCGCCGCCATGAAAGTTTCATAAGGCACAATCGTCGGGTGCGCGTTGCCCATGCGCGGCGTGACTTTGCCGGTGGTCAGGTAATATTGCCCTGCGTTCGACAGTGATGCCACTTGCGTGTCGAGCAGCGCGATATCGAGGAACTGGCCTTGGCCGGTTTTCTCGCGGTGGTACAGCGCCGCCAGAATACCGCTCACGGTATAAAGCCCCGCCATCAGGTCGACATAGGCGACACCGATTTTGTGCGGCGCGCCGTCGGCAGGGCCCGTCAGGCTCATGATGCCGCCCATGCCCTGCACAAGGTAGTCATAGCCCACGCGGTCTTTATACGGCCCGTCATGCCCGAAGCCGGTGAGCGAGCAATAGATGAGCCGCGGGAATTCTTTTTTCAGTTGCGCGTAGCCCAGCCCGTATTTTTCAAGCGTGCCGGCCTTGTAGTTTTCGAGCAGGATGTCGCATTTTGAAATCAGCTGCTTGGCGAGCGCCTGCCCTTCGGGCTTGGTGAAATCGAGCGTGAGGGATTTCTTGTTGCGGTTGGCGGAAAGGTAATAGGAACTTTCGGTCGTGTCCGCGCCGTCCTTGTCCTGCACATAGGGCGGGCCCCATTTGCGGGTGTCGTCGCCATCAAACGGTTTTTCGATTTTGAGGATGTCTGCGCCAAGATCGCCGAGCACTTGTGTCGCGGTTGGCCCAGCTAAGATTCGTGACATGTCGAAAACCCGAATTCCCTTCAGGGGGCCGCTGTTTTCAACCGGATCAGTCATTTTAAGGCGAATCCATATTGCATGAGCCACACTATAGCGATTCCAAGACCAAGGCCAAGTCCGGCCGGCACATTTATTTTGCCAAGCGTCACGCCCGAAGGCTCGTACCGCCATGAAACCAGGCCATGCACAAGGCTGAAACACGCCCCCAAGGTAAGCGCCGCAAGAATATGAGGAAAGCCGAGCAGCAACCCGCCCGCCGCGACCAGTTTGACATCGCCAAGGCCAAGCGTTTCCTGTTTCCATAAAAGCAAAGGGACTTGGCGCATGAGAAGTACCAGCCCGCCGCCGCAAGCGACCCCCGCGAGAGCCTGTTCCGGTGAAATCAGGCTCCAGCCGGTCACGCTGTGAAGTCCGAGCGCGGCAAGGGCGAAGGCGCCTGTCAGGGTGTCGGGCAATATCCCGTCTTTCACATCGCGCCAGACGAGGGCGCAAAGCGCAAAAAACAAAAGGCAGGCGAAGGGAAAAACCATCAGGCCGGTGAGGGGCATTCTTTTTACTCTCGGCGAAACATCGGGAACGACCGTATCATAACATGCGTTGGTTTTTTGTCTCCTATATAAAGGCTTGGCGAAACCGCGCCGTTCATTGTACATTCTGGGAGGGCGCAAATACTTACGATGTGCCTGATATAATTGTGATTTGTAATGGAACAATCCATGCTTTCCCACCCGCATTCACCACTGCATTCCCACCGTCATGCCGAGCGCGGAAATGCGGTCCTGCTGGTGCTGGTGGCGATCGTGCTTTTCGCGGCGCTGTCCTATGTCGTGGCGCAGGGCGGCATGTCCTCTTCAATCAGCGAAAAAGATGTCAGTATGGGCACCTATGCCCGCCTGACCGAATTCCCGGTTTCCGTGAAGGACACCGTTGCCAAGATGCTGCAAACCGGCGTCGATATCAGCGAGCTTGATTTCGACAGGGCAGCCAAAGGCAAGGGTGCGGTTTTTCTGCACGTGAACTACCAGAACCCGCCGCTTGCCGCAGGCGCCGCGTCTGATTGGGGCTTCAGGGGCGTGACAGCCGCGCATGAAGGCTGGTTTGTCTCCGGCATCGGCACAGATGAAGCGGACGGCAAAGATGTTTTCGCCTATCTCGACGGACTGTCGCGCGAAGGCTGCGAGATGGTCAGGAAGGCCCTCGGCCTTGCAGCCCCGCCGTTGACGGGAGCAGTCCCTATTGATCTTTCGAAGCCGGGCGCTGCCGATGCCGTGGCGGGTGCCAATGCCTGGAGCTTCGACATCCAGAAGACCACCACCCCGTCCGACCCGCAGCCCGCCGCCTGCGTCCGCAACGGCAACAAGGCGGATGGCGAACCCAATTACATCTATTATCATGTAATAGTGGCGAAATAAGCCACCATCTAATAGTAGCGAAATAAGCGGAAATCGCTTACACATAGCGTCAGGTGTGTTTAAAAAAAAAGAGGATGTGAACCATGGCTTACAAAGTCGCAATCGTTGGCGCAACGGGCAATGTCGGGCGCGAGATGCTGAACGTGCTGTCGTCGCGCAATTTCCCCGTCTCCGAGGTCCATGCGCTCGCCAGCTCCCGCTCGGCCGGCAAGCAGATTTCCTTCGGCGAAGACAACCTGCTGAAAGTACAAGATCTCGCCAAGTTCAATTTCAAGGGCGTCGATATCGTCCTGTCCTCCGCCGGCTCGAAAATCTCAAAAGACATGGCGCCGCTTGCCGCCAAAGCGGGCGCGGTGGTGATCGACAACACCTCCTGCTTCCGCATGGACAAAGATGTTCCGCTGGTGGTTCCCGAAGTGAACCCCGAGGCGATCAAGGGCTACAAGAAAAAGGGCATCATCGCCAACCCCAACTGCTCGACTATTCAAATGGTCGTGGCGCTGAAGCCGCTGCACGACCTCGCCACCGTCAAGCGCGTGGTCGTCGCGACATATCAATCGGTTTCCGGCGCAGGCAAGGAAGCGATGGATGAATTGTTTAACCAGACCAAAGGGCTTTATTCCAGCGACGCACCCAACCGCGAAGTGTTCTCGAAGCAGATCGCCTTCAACCTTATCCCCCAGATCGATGTGTTCATGGAGGACGGCTATACCAAGGAAGAATGGAAGATGAAGGTCGAGACCAAGAAAATCCTCGGCGGCGATATCGAGGTCGTCGCGACCTGCGTGCGCGTGCCGGTGTTCGTCAGCCATTCCGAATCCGTGACGGTCGAATTCAAGAAACCCATCACCGTTTTGCAGGCGCGCAAGGCGCTGCAAAAGGCCGAAGGCATCGTGGTCGTCGACAAGCATGCGCCCGAAGACGGGTTCATGACACCGGTCGAAGCGGCAGGCGAAGACAGCGTCTATGTCAGCCGCATCCGCAAGGACGACACGGTGAAGCACGGCCTGACCATGTGGGTCGTCGCCGACAACCTGCGCAAAGGCGCAGCCACCAACGCGGTGCAAATCGCCGAAGTGCTGACGCAGAAGTATTTCTGACCTCTGTCATTCCGAGCATAGCGAAGAATCTCCCTCCTCTTGCAATCAAAGGGGGGTTCTTCGCTATGCTCAGAATGACGGTATAGGGGAGGTTACTTGGCCGGTTCGGCGTCAGTCGCAGGGCTGATTGTGCCGGCGGCGGGTTCGACGTCGTTCAGGGCGGCGGCCTCCGCCTGCTTCAGCAGCTGGCGGGAAAGGTCTTTCAGCATCTGTTCGTCTTCGGGGAAGTTGATGGTATAGGCGGCGGTCTTGGCGGCGGGCTCGTCCGCCCCGCTTAAGACCATCAGGCCCATGGTGACCACACTCACGACCAGAAGACCGGTCATCACTGCCCCGCTGCAGCGCAGCATGAGGGCGGCAGATTTCCGCGCTTTCAGTATCCGTTGTCCGAAGGTCATTATGCTTTTATCCCCGTTTTTCCTACCCGTCCGGAGTGTACCATCCTGTCCTGAAAGCGCAAGCGAATATTATGTAAAGACATGATATCGCTTGAAATTCAGCCGCCGAAAGCCCAAGAATAAGCCCATGACGATCACCTATATCCTTGTTTTAGCTATCATTCAGGGGCTAAC
>JAYUPV010000248.1:0-6002 GCA_043759865.1 Alphaproteobacteria bacterium
AGCGCAAATTCCGCAAATTATATTCGCGCCGCGCATGCGCCACGGCGTCGGGATTGATATCGATGCCGACCACCTGCACGCCGGGATTCAGCTGCGCGAACTGGAAAGAGCCGAGGCCCGAACCGCAGCCCATATCGGCGATCACCGCGCCGGGTTTCAGCAGGAAATGCGCCGATGTGATGGCGAGTTTTTGCTGCATGGTTTTGTCCATGCCTTTAAAGTAGCGGTCGTAATCGCTTTCATCGCCGCGCGTTTGCGTTGAATAGGCAGAGCCGCTCATGCGCCGCCCTTTTCATGGTCGCGGATGATTTCGAGGAACACGCGACCGTAGCGGTCCATTTTCTTTTCGCCCATGCCGCTGATGTCGAGCAGCGCGTCTTTGGTCACGGGTTTAAACACTGCCATCTCGCGCAGGGTCTTGTCGTGAAAAATATAATAGGGCGGGATGCTCTGTTCCCGCGCCAGCGCCGCGCGCGCAGCTTTCAGCGCGTCAAACAGCGTTTCATCGAGGCGATCACCGTAAGCGTCGGCCACCTCTTTTTTCAGCAGCGCTTTGCGCGCCTCCTTGCGGGCAGTGTGGCGGCGTAGCGGCAGCGGCTGTTTTTCTTTTAAAAAGACCTGCCCCGCCGGCGTGATATGCAGCCCGCCATGCCCCGCGACATCAACGGCCAAAAGGTTCGCGGCGACAAGCTGGCGGAAAATGCTTTGCCATTCGGGTTTGGTGTATTCCGTGCCGATGCCGAAGGTGCTGATTTTGTCGTGTCCGCCCTGCTGGATGCGCGGGTCGTCTTTGCCGTGCAGCACGTCGACCACATAGGCGACGCCGTAACGCTGCCCCGTGCGGTAAACGCAGGATAGCGCCTTTTGCGCCGCGACCGCGCCGTCGAAAGTTTCGGGCGGTGTCATGCAGGTGTCGCAGTTGCCGCAGGGCTTGCAGTTGTCGCCGAAATAATCGAGCATCACCTGGCGGCGGCATTTCGCCGCTTCGCACAAACCGAGCAGCGCGTTGAGCTTTTGGTGCTCTATGCGCTTTTGCACATCGGGCGCACTGGATGAATCAATAAAGTTGCGCTGCATGGCGGCATCGTTCAACCCGTAGACCATGAATGCATCGGCGGGCAGTCCGTCGCGACCTGCGCGACCGGTTTCCTGATAGAACGCCTCGATATTTTTCGGGATGTTCATATGCGCCACAAAACGCACATCGGGCTTGTCGATACCCATGCCAAAGGCGATGGTCGCGACCATGATGACTTTATCTTCGCGCAAAAATGTCTGCTGGTTTTTCGCGCGCACCTCGGCGGAAAGCCCCGCATGATAGGGCAGCGCCCTGAACCCCTGCTCGCCCAGCCAGGCGGCCATGTCGTCGGTCGCGTTGCGCGAGAGACAATAGACGATGCCGCTGTCTTTCGCGTGCAATGTCTTGATGAAATGCAAAATCTGCTGTTTCGCGTTGTCGCGCGGGGCGATGGTGTAGTGGATGTTCGGGCGGTCGAAACCGGCGACGAAGCTGCGCCCCTGCTCCAGCCCCAGAAAGCGGATGATGTCCTTGCGCGTCGGCGCGTCGGCCGTCGCCGTCAGCGCAATGCGCGGCACATTGGGGAAGCGCTCGGCAAGCAGCGAGAGCTGGGCGTAATGCGGGCGGAAATCATGCCCCCATTGGGACACACAATGTGCTTCGTCGATGGCGAACAGCGCGACCTGTACATTGTCGAGCAGCCGCAAAAAATCGTCCATCAGCAGGCGTTCGGGCGCGACATAAACCATGTCGATCTCGCCTTCCTGCATCAACCGCCCCGTTTCGCGCACCTGTTCGGCGGGCATGGCGGAATTGATGGCGGCAGCGCGGATACCGAGCTGCTTCAGCGCCTCCACCTGGTCCTGCATCAGAGCAATGAGCGGAGAAATAATAATCCCCACACCCGCGCGGCACAGCGACGGAATCTGGTAGCAGAGCGACTTGCCACCGCCCGTCGGCATGAGCACAAAGGCATGGCCGCCCCCGATGACATGGTCGATGACCTGTTCCTGCTCGCCCCGGAAACTTTCATAGCCATAGGTCTTGCGCAGGATGTCAAGGGGCTGGTTTTCAGGGGGATTTTGGCGCAGTTGCGAAGACATCATGAATGCGATTATACTGTCAAAACCTCAACAGGAGCAACATGGCAAAACGCCGCCTGACAGCGGGCGAAATCGCCCTCGCGAAAACCGTTTTCGGTGGCAGCGTAGACTATGATTCAGTCTGGCTGCACGACCGCCGCATCCTGCCGCCGGGACTGCAGGACCGGCACCAGGCCGTCGCCAGCGGCAACCATGTCTCTTTCCCGCGCGCGGCGTATTCGTCCGATTTCGGGAATGAGACAGACGCGAAAAAGCAGTCGGTCTTTATCCACGAAATGACTCATGTGTGGCAGCACCAGAACAAGGTGTGCAACACCGCCTTCGAGGCCGCCAAGGAAACGCTGCGGCACAAATTCAATTATTCGAAAGCCTACCTGCACAGACTGGATGTGAAAAAGGATTTGACGGATTACGGCTTCGAGCAGCAAGCGGCCATTGTGCAGGACTTTTTTCTGCTGACGCGCCACAAAAGCGCGGATTCATACAAAGGCCGCCGACTTGAGCAACCGGCAGACATGCAGCAGAAATACGAAGCCGTGCTGAAAAACTTCCTCGCCAACCCCGCCTATGCGCGCAAGGGGAAGCCCAAAACACCGAGAGCCCCGAAGCCCTAAGCCGCGAGAGCGGGCGGCGGCGCGGGCGGTTTTTTGCCGATGGCGGCAGGGTCGATGGCTTTCATCGCTTTATCCAGCACCACGTTTTCCTCGAGGATAATCGTATAATCAGGCAGATCGCGGTTGACGTTGCCGCGCCCTTTCTGGAGCTCGGCCGTGAAAGCCTGCGTGTTACGGCTATCATAAACCTCGATCACCGCCACGCTTTCGCCGTCGGCCTTCAACTGGTTGTTGATGCCCTTGCCGGTGCCGACGCTGTTGTCGAGGTGGCCAAGACCCGCGACCCCGAGAATACGGTCGCCCTTGTCCACCTTGCCGCGCAGGTGCAGCCAGAGATCTGTGTCGTCAAGGCGTTCCTTGATAAGGCCGCTTTGGAAGTCGGCGATGATTTTCTCGATTTTCCCGCGTTCTTCCGCCGGCATTTTTTCGAGATATTGCCGTGCAAATTCCTCGCCGCTCAGTTTCGACTTTTCCTTGCGGTGCGCCCGCATAATGGCGAGCTGGAATTGCTGCAGTTCCGGCGGCGGCGTTGATGAAACCATGATCTGCCAGCTGACATCGGCGAAATGCGCCTTCATGCCCGCCGCATGGGCGTTGTCGATGGCTTGTATGAGGTTGCTTTCGAATTGCTTCATCGCGTCGCCGGCGAGCCACGGCGTGGCAAAGCGCTCATGGGGGTTTTCAAACACGCGCCGGCGGAATTCCTCTCGCGTGATTTCCTTCGCGGCATAGTCGTCGAGATGATGTTGCAGCTGTTCGGGGAACTCGAGGGCGAAATGCTTCACGCCCTTTTTCGCGGCCGCGTCGAAAATCGCGGGGTTTTGTGCCAGCATTTCATAGGTCTTCAGGAAGTTGCCGTTGATATGCGGCTCGCCGAAATAGATGTGGTGGGAGGTTTCCAAGATCGAGGTAATCATGCCGCCGAGAAAGGGCCGCTCTGTCGTATTGGGGATGTGTTCGGAATAGCGGGCGGCGATGTTGAATTTCTTGAGAAGGGCACCTTCGTTCAATTTTTTGCTCCGGTTGTTGAGGTAAACCAGCGTTGCGTGATTTCCCGAAACCGTCAATTAAATAACGAATACAGCGTTAAGATTGATAGGTTGCATTACAGTTATGAGAAATTGACTGTGGCTGTTTCATGAAATAATTCAATAAAATCAGTATATTGTTATATTTTTTACATAACTTTCAGGGTTGTGATATATTCTTGATGAAATTGACGATGATAACCGGTTTGAAGGGGTTTCAGACAGCGCATGTCGCTCAACGCCGAATTCAACAAAGCAGCCTCGGACGCAAGGAAACTCTTTGCGCATGCCCGCGATGCCGTTGCCGAAATGAAAAAGGAACTCGCAGACTCCAAAGCCTTCATCACTGATTTAATGGGCCTGTCGAAAGAAGCCGACACCGCCGCGCGGGACAAAATGAAATCCACCTATATCTCGCAGTTCACCACCCGCGTTGTTTCGGGCATGAAAACGCTCGACGACGCCGATCTGATGGAGCGCATGTACGGGCTTTACAAGCGCATGTTTCCCATCGAAAGCGAGCGCGAGGAACTGAACAAACTGCTGAAGGTGCTGCAGCACAACGACGACGCGGCCCTGCAATCCGAAGGCGCGCCGTTCAAGCAGCAATGGGTGGTGGTCGAAAACCAGCAGGGCGAGATTGTGGCGGCGCGCTATTTTTCGACCTTCAGCACAGCCAAAGAGCAGGGCGCGCCGACAGGCATTGACGGCACCCAGCACCTGACCTACAGCTTCGTCGACCCCAAATACCGCTCGCTCGGGCTTGGCGAGCACACGATGAAACGGGCGGAAGCCGAAGGACGCGCTTTCATTGCCGAAACGCATGGTGGTGGCCGCAGCGCCGCTTCGGTCAACCTGCTGCAGTTCTGCGAACAGAACGCGCCGCTCAAGATGACCGCATCCGAATTCCTGACCGACACCGCCGGCGCGAAAACCGACCAGTTCTGGCGGCGCGACTATTACGAGAAAATGGGCTTCCGCAGCATTGCACATGACTACATACAAGTTCCCCTCCGCAGGCGCGAAAAGGGCGGCCAGTCGGTGCATTTCCTCGACCTGCTGGTACGCCCGAAAACGGCGCAGCCCGTAAGCATGAGTGAAATTCCGGCGGCGACGGTCGCGTTTCACATCTACAACACCGACAAGCGTTCCTTCGCGGCCGGGCAATACGATATCGACGCCGAAGCCGACTGGCAGACGCAGCTTGCGGCACTGCGCACACAGAACAAACTGGATATCCGCCCGAAGCTCGATTTCATGTCGGTGAAAGACAAGGTATGGAACAAGATCGACGACAGCATCAAATCGCCCGCCTTCGATAAGAACAGCTTTAACAACACAGCTCTCGGCGAAGCCTTTGGCCTGCCGGAAATTCCTGCCTATACCCAGCCCCCGCGCCCGACGGCATCCAAATCGCAAGCGCCGACCTGAATAAGCCATTGAAAATAAACAATAAACGCTCTTTACATTGACATAACATATATGAAAGCCTAGACTGGGCATCGAAAAAAAACGGACGAAAAAAGTTATAGAGGAGTGTCAAAAGCCATGGGTCTCAATCTCTGGAAAAAATGGAAAAACAGCCGCGATGAAAAGCAGCTCGCGAAATATCAGGCACTCGATGCCGAGCTTGGCACACCCACAAAAGAAACCCTGAACGAGCGCGCAAAAAACGCCGCCGACAAGGGCTACTGGAAAACAGCTATCGCCGCCGTCGATGAGGGCGCGGATGTAAATGCACCGCTGAAATGGAAACAGTTTTTCCCCAGCACGCAGCATGGCAGCTTTGAATTCGAGAAAAATTACTCCCTCGCCTTCGCGGCGGTCGAGCAGGACAATGCGGCGGCGCTCGATGCGTTGCTGAAACGCGGCGCAAACCGCGATTTCGTTGGCACAAGCCGCGTGAACGAAAAAGAGAACAGCTATTCCCTGCCCGAATACGCGGCGCTGCAGGGCACGAAAAAGAGCCTGAACACCCTGCTCGCTTCCGGCGATTTCAAGCAGGAAGCACTTGATGGCGCGCTGGTTATCGCAGCGGGTGAAAAGACCTATATCGGCATGGCCGAAGCACTGCTGGCGAAGGGCGCACAAGCCTCCGACAAGGCGCTGCGTGCGGCCGAGCTGCGCAACAACAAGCCTGCGATACTGCTGCTGAAAGGCGCGCTGAAAAAATCCTTCGACGCCGCGCAGGCACCTGCCGCACCGCAGGCAACACCGGCACCCGCCATCCCCGCACCGC
>JAYUPV010000249.1:0-3535 GCA_043759865.1 Alphaproteobacteria bacterium
GTCAGAAAGCCAGTAAAAAGACCCTGTGAAGCCATCGAAAACTCCAGAAAACTCTAGATAACACAATGGGTTAGCTAATGCCCAGCGCCCTTGCGTCAACTATAGCGTCTTGCACGGGCGGAGGCAAGCCTGTGGGGGTGGCGGTGATATATCCGGAATTGAAAAACCGCCGGGTACCAAACCCGGCGGTTTTCAAGAAAGCACTTATGCTGTCTAGCGCAGGTTCTTGTCGACAAACAGCTTGTCGAGACGTGCGCCGCCGAGCGGGTTCAGGCCAAGCTTGCCACCGATCACCATGCCCGAGTTTATGCCGCTGAAGTTTGCGGTTCTCGCGGACTGCTGCTCGCCGAACTTTTGTGCGAGGAACTGGTCTTTATCGGGGCCTGACCTGCTGTTGTAATCGGCCTTTTCATCCGTCGACATCCTCTTGACGGTCTGCTCCTGATCTTTTGCCAGCTGTTTGCGCTCGTAGGTGGTCATGGGCTGCTTCGGATCGCTCATCAGTTTTTCGCGTTCCTTAAGCTGCTCTGCCTTGTCAGCGCCGTATTTCTTGATCGACTGACCGACGTCGTCAACCATCCGCGAGCCCTGGCGCATATAGACTTCGCTATGGTCGGACTTGTTGATCAAGTTACGCAGCGTCTGGTCGGGGCTGCCGCCCATCCAGCGCACCATATGCTCGGGCAGGACGTCCATCATCTTGAAGCACATGTTAGCCGCCGTGTAGAGCGTGGAAAGGTAAATGACCGAATAGGCGACTTTCGAAATCAGCTTGGCCGTATAGTTTTCACCGGTCATCACCGCGACCGTGCCTTCGGCGAAAGTGGTGTGGAAAAAGACAGCGAAGGTGTTGTAAATGATAAGGCCGCCCACAAAGCCGATCACGGTCAGCACGGGACGCATGAGGATATTGAGCCACAGCATCCAGACGGAGCGCAGTTGAGAGTCACCCGCTGTCAGGCCGTCGCCGGTCGAGACGAGGTGGCCAAGAGCCGCGATAGGCACCATCACCACAGCCTCGAAAATCGTGATCATCCAGGTCAGCACCGAGAACGCGACACGGATCATCGGCAGCGCAGGAAGGTAAAGCGACATCATCAGACCCGCCATGATCATGGCCGAGCCGAGCGTGACGAACAGGTTGGTGACCGCACCGATGGCAAGCCCCATGCCGAGCGAGAAGCCGGGCAGCTTGAACGACGACACCGCCTGCACGAGCGATACGATGCCCCACAGCGCCGCGCCGAAGCCCAGCACGCTGTTGCCCGTATCAATGAGCTGCGCAAGCGGGTAAGTGCCGGTGGCGGCCACATCGACCGCCCTGAACAGGAACACGTTATCGTCGCTCGGGATAAAGAAGCGGACCAACACGGCCATAAGGCCGTTGTCGCCACCGGTCATGTTATAGATACCCTCGATGAGCGCCGTCAATCCGCCGCCACCGGTCGGGGTCATGTCCATGCCAGCGGCAAGCTGCGTGTTTTTCGGCGAGGCGGTGGCCTGTATTTCCCACCAGCCTTCAAAGGATTCCATCATCTCGACGACGCGCTCTTCCTGCCCCGTGCGGCGGCAGGGGTTGAAATTGAGGAAGTTCACGACGCAGCGCAGCCAGTTCTGGCCGGCAATCGCGTTACCGTCGCGGATAAAGGCCGTGCCAGGCTCGACAACAGCGACAGGCGCCTTGGCCGCGTCGACGAGCTTGTTCATAGCGGTGATTTCCTGCAGGAACATGCCCATGCCGGCCCAGCCGCGCTGCACCATGTTCCCGGTCAGGTTGGTCGTGATATAGGCATCAAGGATGGGCTTTGCCACCGTTTCGTACTGGTTCATGATCGCGCCCTGCAGCTCGGCCTGCATCGCGATTTGTTCGTCAAAATTAGGATAAGTCGCGACAGGGTTGGTCAGGGTAGCATCGACAGCCGTGTCACAGCTTGGGATCTGGCTGGCGGGGGACGCACCCGTGCCGCCATTCGTGTACTTGTGCGCGGCATAGCGGCAGGCGAAGTTACGCGCCATGCGTATGGTATTGCCCTCGCCGGCACCACCAAGAGCGCCGGTGGGAGAGTCGGCAAGCGTTGCCTGCAGCGCGCCGCGCATGGCCTTGCGGAAGGCGACAGCTGCCGTCTTGAAGTCGGAGTTTGCGGGGTGCCATGCCGTTGCCGTCGCGCCCGAAACGGGGGCCAGCTGCGCTGCGATACCCGAGACAGGAGTACTGCCCGTGAAGCGCGACATGGAAGTCGCAGGCGCCGCCGCCATGATGTTGTCGATATCGTCCGTGGTGGCGGCGGTCGTGTATTTAATGGTGCCGCAGATATTCGAACCGGTGTTGTTGGTGTAGCGGTTGGTGACCATCTGGCTGTTGGGCGCGGCATCGGTCTTGATGCGGATAACATGACCACCCGGAAGCCCGCCCTGGCTCTGCCTCAGCTGGGTATTGTAGACCACCTGACAGGTGATGATTTTCGTGATCCCTTTGACAAGCGTGCTCGCGTTCTGCGTCGCGAAGGGCGCCAGCAGCGAGTCGTTGGTCAACACGCCGTTGACATAGGCGCCCCAGGCTCTCGTTCCGAAGTTCGAGCCCCATTCGGCGATTTTCATGACGGCATACTGGCCGGTGCTGAACCCGGTGCCAAGCGGCAGCAGCAGCAGCGCCGCAAACATCACGCGGATCGGCGCCCACACCATGTTGTGGCGCCCGCCGCCGAATACACCTGCCTTGGCGGTATCAATGACGATAGAGGTGATCATCCACAAAAGGACGACGGAGCCGACGATCGTGACGCCGGTGTTATAAGTGCCCATCATCGCGGCAAGCGCGTTCTGCATCGCGCCGCCCGTGGGGGTGTCGGCTGCAGCCTGGCGCAGGATTTTGTCCAGCACCATCAGGCCGTAGTCGGTCGACTGGTTGGCATATTCAACGCGCCCGTCGAAAAGGGTGCCGCCCGGAGCGGGCGTAATGTTCTCGACAGCCGTTGTGTCGGTAATGCCGGCACCCATGCCGTAGGGGTCGCCCGGGTGGGTGAAGAAAAGCTGTGCAGACGCCGTGCCGACGCCGAGGAAAATACGGGTGAAGAACGCGCCCAGCGTGGCCGTCAGCGTCAGAACCATCAGCACCACGAGCGAGAAAATACCGTAATGGTGCAGCGTCGCGCCACGCATGGTGCGCAGGCGGAACCAGGTGTCTCCCATCACTTCCTTGAACCGCACCTTGCGCACGCCCGCCTGCCCGTAGCGCAGGGCAAGGTGGTTTTCGGGCAGCAGCCCCGCCTGCACGAGCAGCGAGGCGAGGAAGCGCATGAACAACGGATATATGTGCCGCGCCTGACGGAAGGTCATGTGGAACTGGGGCAGGAACATGAAGGCTGCGACCGAGCGGCTCTTGATGTCGAAGCTGAATTTATGGCCTTTCAGCTTGGCCATCAGCTTTTCACGCTTCAGGAGGGCGCGCGCTTCTGCATAGGGGTTTTCTGACTTCTGGACGTCGGAAAGCGAACGGCGGTTGGGGATGCTTTTGTCCCCGCCTGCGAATCTGTCG
>JAYUPV010000250.1:0-3332 GCA_043759865.1 Alphaproteobacteria bacterium
CCGCCGATGAAGAAAACAAAAAGTTTCGTGGCTACTGCATAAACCAACCATGACTGACGACTAGCGACTGCCCCGTCAGCGCATTCGTTTTGAACTCTGCAAAGAATAACGCAACATCCGCGACATCTTCAAGCGTGGTAAATTCGCCGTCCACGGTGTCTTTCAGCATGATTTTTTTGATCACTTCTTCTTCGGAAATGCCGAAGGCTTTGGCCTGTTCGGGGATTTGTTTGTCGACCAGCGGCGTTCTCACGAAACCGGGGCAGATGACGTTGCAGCGGACGCCGTGTTTCGCGCCTTCTTTCGCCACGACCTGCCCGAAGCCGATGAGGGCGTGCTTGGCGGCCACATAGGGTGCTTTCAGCATGGAGGCGGTTTTGGAGTGGACGGAGCCCATGAGGATGATGCTGCCGCCGGTGCCTTGCTTATACATATGGCGGAGCGCGGCGCGGGTGGTGAGGAACGCGCCGTCGACATGCACGGCCATCAGTTTTTTCCATTGGGCATAATCGAAATCTTCGAGCGGGGCGACGATCTGGATTCCGGCGTTGCTGACGAGGATGTCGATTTTTCCGAAAAGCGCCGCCGCCTTCGCCACGCCCTCGTCCACCTGCGCCTCGCTCGACACATCCATGCCGAGGGGCAAAACGTTTTTGCCGGTGTTGTCGAGCTGCTTTGCGGTGTCGTTCGCGGCGTCAAAATTGAGATCGGCCAGCACCACTTTCGCGCCCTCGCGCAAATACGTGCGGGCGATTTCCTTGCCGATGCCGCTGGCGGCTCCGGTGACGATCGCTACTTTATCTTTCAGGCGCATGGCGTATTCTCCTTATCTGGAAGTTCAAGCTATGCGCGCGAGGGGAAGTGTTCAAGCGGAATGTCAGCAGACATGAAAAAGCCGCTGGTCAAGCAGCGGCTTTTTCGTCTGTAGATCAAATTCCGGCGTCCAGTCCGTTCTTTGACCCTGTATCTGTTTTGAGAATAACATAGGGTATTTGAATACCTCAAATTTAAATTTCCACTCTGTAAAATTATCATTGGTTAACAAAGTGTTAACGAACGCTCTTACTTTCCGTAACAATTTAATCATCCATCAAAAGCAGAGGGATACGGGCCGAATCGAGCGGGATGGATTGACTTAACTGTCCGGCTATTTACGATGCATAAGTACAGCACCCGACCAGAAAGCTCCTGCCGATGAAATTCGAAGACACCAACCTTCCGAAGCATCCGACTATTGAAAAGGCCTTCGAGGAGCTGGCGCGGCTCGATACCGACGACCAGTTCACCACCCGGGGCGTCAAGATCGCCACCATCATAGCCAGGGACTCAAAATCTCAGGACCCCGACGCGATTGCGGCCGGGCTGCTCGTTCCCTTGGCGAGCGACAGCGGCGCAAGGCTCTTGGCGCAGGCCAACCTGCCGCCCCGCATCACCGAAATCATCCAGTCGGTTTTCGAGGTTGGCACAATGACCATGCGCGGCGAAAAGACCGAGCCGTATTATCTCAAGCTTGATGCCTGCACGCGCTCTGTCGTGCTCGCGTCCTCCACCCGCATGTTTGAAGTGATAGCGAAAGAAATGCTGGAAAGCCTGGAGCTTTCCCGCAAGGCCGGCACCGCCGAGGCGGATGCGGAATACCTGCGCGACACCATGCAGCCGCTGAAAAAATTCAGCGCCATGATCTGCAAGGCCGAAACCGAAGAAACCGGCCTCGCACAAAAATGCGAAGCCGCCGTCGAGCGCATCGAAGTCATCCTGAGCCTCGGCCCGCCGCCTGCGTCGCGCAATTCCTCGGGCCCGAAGTTATAACCTGAAAATCACGGCGGATAGATCATCCAGTTTCCGCCTGTCGCCGTGGCCATCCGGTAATGCGCGTTATAAATCTGCTGCAGGGCGCGTTCTTCGTCGACGAGCGTTTGCTTGGCTGCCGCAATTTCTTCAGGCTTCATGGTTTTTTCAATACGAGCGATGCCCGCTTTCGCTTCGGCCACACCGGTCTTCTCGCTGTTGTCCGGCGGGAAAGGCGAGCCGTTCTCGCCCGCGCCAAGGCCGTACCACAAATATGCCTTGATCTTGTCCTGCGGCACGCCCGCGCCATTCTCATAGGCTTCGGCAAGATGCACCTGCGCTGCGGGCGAACCTGTGCGCGCCGCGCGGGCGAACCAGCGCGCCGCTTCAGCAAGATCTTTTTTCACGCCCGTGCCGTCACGGTATAACACGCCAAGCCGCAGCTGCGCGCCCATCAGCAGGTTAACCTGTGTCTCCTCGTTTTCGTCGACAGGGTCTTCCTGCAAATCAACTTTGCGGAACCATTCGGCGGCCTTGGCGCCGTTCATGTCAACGCCTTTGCCGAGTTCATAGTAGCGCCCGAGGAAATACTGGGCGATGATGTCTCCCCGTACCGCCGCTTTTTCAAAATATTCGCGCGATTTGACAAGATCGACGCCGCCGCCCGTTTCGCCGGAATAGTAAAGCTGGCCAAGCTTGCGCTGCGCCAGCACGTCGCCATGCGCCGCAGCTTTTTCGAGCAGGGCGAACCCCGCCTTCTGGCTCTCTTCTGCGGGTTCCGACATGTAGGACACCGCAAGACTGTATTCCGCGTCCATATTTCCCTTTTCGGCGGCCTGCTTCAACAGCGTGCGTGCGCGTGCCGGATCGGGCGCGATGATTGTCACAGCCGGGGTGTCCTTTTCGCCATCCTTCAATATCTGGCCGAGTAATGCCTGCGCCTGCGTATTGTCTGCCGCTGCCGCTTTTTCAAGCCATGCCTGCGCGGCCTTGGCGTCGTGCGGCACGCCATGGCTCCACCAGAAATCGCGACCGGCATAGTATTGCGCGGCAGTATCGCCCTTTTCGGCGGCCTTCACGAACCATTGATGCGCGACAACCCAGTCGTTATCACGCGAGTTGCGGTAGAAAAGCCCGATATCGCGCATGGCACCCGCGTCACCGGCATCGGCTTTCTTTTGCAATTCGGCGGGGGGCGGTATTTTCGGCGTGGCGGCTGGCTTCTCTGTGCCCTCGAATACCGGTGCGCTCACACTGATGCCTGAATCTTGAAACATCTCGGGTTGCGCCAGTGCCGTAGTCGAAAGCAAAACGGGAACGGCCAATGCCGCGATAAGGGCGCTTAAACTGGTCTTCATCGGAAACCTCTTTTGAAATAAAAAACGAGGCATTGGTGAAACGCCTGCTCAAACTATTCTAGGGCAAAATGGTTGAAAAAAACCTTAAGGCGCTGATTTTATTTAATTTTATTCAGTTCGGCAGAATGCTGAAAGGCACTTCCATCGAACCCGCGTTGAGCGACAGGGCAACGGAAATGGTGGTGG
>JAYUPV010000251.1:0-5310 GCA_043759865.1 Alphaproteobacteria bacterium
TTTCGCGTTTTGCGCGGCTTCGAACAGGATGTTCGATTTAACGATGTTCGAGGGCCAGGCCTCGGTCAGCGCGGCGACCCAGTTGGTGCGGCCTTCAAAATTCAGCTCGCCCGTCACAACCTGTTCCAGCCAGCCGCCGGGGCGGGTCAGCTCGGTACGCAGCTTTTCAAGCCCGCCATTCGCAAACGAAGTCGCGATCAGGCGGCGCGCCGACACCAGCGAGAAATCGGCGTGGTCGGGCATGATTTTTTCGTTAAAGAAATTCAGTACGTTCTTCGCGTCGCCAAGCGTCGCGTTGGTCGATACCTTGAATTCGTCCAGCAGCCCCGCGTTCAGCGCAAGGCCGACCAGCGACGACAGGTCGGAAGTGTTTTTCGCGGCCTTCGAAATTTCGCCCACCAGCGACACGCCGGGATAGGCGAGCGCGAACAGGCCCTTGAACGCCTGTGCGGTGTTGTTGCTGGCGATGCCGGTCAGCGCCGAGCCGAGTTTCATCGGGTCTTTGGCGCGCACGGCGGCCACGAATTCCTTCAAACCGGTTTCCGCGCCCGCATTGGGCGCACCGACGCCGCGCAGCACATGGGTCAGCGCCGTCTGCATCGCGGGCAGGCTTGCACTGAAACGTTCTGCAATACGCTCGAACACGGTCTTGCTGCCGTTGTTGAGCGAGATGATTTCTGCGGCCTTGCCCGCTTTCGCGCCAAACTTGTCGAGCGTAAGGGCAAGGGCCGAGGAATCAAGCGGGTCTTTCGCTGAGGTCACTTCGGTCAGCACGCGCTCGAAAATCTGCGCCTTGGTCGAAAGGCCGCCGAGTTTGAATTCCGGCTCCAGCGTCAGCGCAGTTTTCAGCAGCAGCAGCTGTTCGTCGCGGCGCGTCACGCGCTGGAGCGCCATGTCGGCAAAGCTCGTCACGCCGTAATCCTGCAGCAGCAGGTCTTTCATCTGCTTGGTTTCGATGGTGTCGTATTTCGGGAACAGCGCGGGCAGCAGGGCGGAGAATTCCGCGATGCGCTGGTCGTCGATCAACGCCGCCGTTTTCGAATACAACAGGGCGCGCGCGCGCAGGGCGTCAGCCTTCACGTCCATCACCTGCGCGTAATCGTCCATCGCGAGATCGATGACGAATTGCGGGTTCTGGTATTTTTCCATCAGCTTCTGCGTTTCCGCGTCGGGGCGTTCTTTTTCGGGCGCCAGCGTTTCGCCGACCCAGTCCATGAAGCTGTCGACATAGTAATGGCGATCGCTTTGCAGGCTGATCAGTTCGCTGCGCACAAGACGCCAATGGCGTTTGATTTCATCGATCTTGCGCTGCGCTTCTTCTTCGGAATTCTGTTTTTCTTCGGCGTTTTTCTGGTCGCTCTTGTCGAACCATGTGCCGGGGTTCCACCATTTCGATTTTTTTTCCTCGGGCGCGGGGGCTTCCACCGGCGCAACGGGTGCAGGCGCGGTCGCGACCACAGGGGCTGCGGGCTTGCCATCGGGCAGTTTCAGTTCGGGCAGGTCTTCGAGAATCTTTTTGGGGATGCCGCGTTCGGTTTTCGCGATGGCGGCAACAACGGGGCTGTCCTTGCCGAACGCGTCTTCGGCCAGCGCCGGGAAATCCTGTATCGCGAGCACGAAGCCCGCCGTTTCGCCGAGTTTTGCCAGCGCGTCGAGCGAGGCCTTTTCATCGCGCAGGCCGATGGCGCGGTTCAGCTGGTGCAGGCCGACGATAATGCCGTTCTGGTGCTTGGCGAGCCAGGCGTTGACTGAATCTGTATTGCGCTCGAGCGTGTTGAGGTAATCGCTCAGCTGGTCGCGCATCTGCGACAGGGCATTGACGTCGTCCGGCAGGTGGAACTGCCCTTTCGATGGAAGGTCGTCGGCCATCGCTTTTTATACCCTCGAATTGGTTAATGTCGGGGCGACTATAGCACCCCGTTTTTGCTTATGCAAATCATTTTCGGAAAATAAAAACCCGATATTTTCCTTAACATATCAATGAATTATGCGGGGAGTATTTGAACCTGCGGTCAAAAGGGAATAGAAGTGTTTTCACTAAAACCTGCCCAGAATCGGCTGCAAAAGAGAAAGAAAAAATGCTCAAGGAATTTAAGCAATTTGTGATGCGCGGCAACGTGGTGGATCTCGCGGTCGGGGTCATCGTCGGCGCGTCTTTCGGCAAGATCGTCGCCTCGCTGGTCGACGATATTATTATGCCGCCGCTCGGGTTGATTGTCGGCAAGGTGGATTTCAGCAATTTCTTTATCCCCCTCTCGCTCTCCGAAAAAACCTTCCGCACCATCGTCGACGCCAAGGCGGCGGGCGTGACCACCTGGAATGTCGGCATGTTCGCCAACACGCTGTTCCAGTTCCTGCTGGTGGCCTTTGCGATTTTCTTTTTTGTCATCAAGCCGCTCAACAAGTTCAAGGCGAAGGAAGAGGCAAAGCCCGCCGTCCCCGCCACCCCGCCGCGCTCTGAAGTGCTGCTGGAAGAAATCCGCGACCTGCTGAAGAAAAAATAACTTGCGTCCGGTAATTGCATACGGTTGTATGTAGAGGTTAATACAATTACAGGTTGTTAACCAAAAGGCCGTATACTCCGGTGTAACGGAGGCGGCTTCACATGACACTCAAACAGAAATTCACCTGGCTCAGCGCGCTCGCGGTGGCGCTGGTCGCGCTTGCGGGCATACAGAACGCGCGTGCGCTTGAAACGCTGGTGGCGGCGGCGGAGCGGCAGGAAAACGCCGCGCGCATCATCCATGCCCATATGCATGCCGATATGCATGCCGATATGCATGCCGATATGATGCACGATGCGTTACACACCGATGTGCTGAAAGCACTCTACGGGCATGGCAACAACGATGCCGCACTGGTGGCGACGGCAGCAGCCGAGGCACGCACAGATGGCGCGGCGCTGGCGGAAGATATCGCGGTGGCGATTTCGCACAACCCGCCCGGCGATATCGAGGCGGCGTTGCGCGCGGCGCGGGAAATGGTGACGGGCTATACGCAGGCGGCGGCTGCCATTATCGGCAGCGCCCGTGAAGGTGGTGACAGGCGCAAGACAGAAAAATTGCTGCCTGCTTTCGAAGCGGCTTTCGGCGACCTGAAAGATAAAAACGATAAAATCAGCGCACAGCTCGGCGGCTGGCTGCACAGCATCGAGGAACAGCAAGACGCGCTGGCGCGTGAAACACAAAGATGGAACACGCTGACGGCGTTTTTGATTGTGCTGATTACAATGGGAATCCCCGTTTTTGCGCGGCGGCAGGTTTTTATGCCGCTTGAAAAATTGATCGACACCATGAAAGACCTGTCAGGCGGCAGGCTCGACGACGCGGTGACGGGAACGGAACGCGCCGACGAGGTGGGCGATATTTCCCGCGCGCTTGCCGTGTTCCGTGAAAACGCACAGGCCAAACGGCGTCTTGAAGCAGAAACAGCGGTGCTGGAACAGGAAGCGGCGGCGCTCGGGCTAGAGGCCGCACAGCTTAAAAAACAGGCGGAGGAAGACCGCCGTCGCGCGCTGTTCGGCCTTGCCGACAATTTCGAGGCCAATGTGAAAAGTGTGGCCGACACCGTCGCAACGGCAGCGACCGAAATGGACGCGACCTCGCGCGATGTTATGCAGCGCACCCATGATAGCGCCGACAAACTCGGCCTTCTGGTCAGCGGCATCGCGGGCGCATCGCAAAACGTGCAGACGGTGGCGGCGGCGGCGGCAGAGCTTTCGGCGTCCATCCGCGAAATCGCGGCGCAAGTGGGGCATGGTGGAAAAATCATGCATGCGGCGGTGGCGGAAGCGGGGCGCGCGAATGAAAAAGCGGAATCGCTCAGCCGCGCGGCGGAGCGCATCGGCTCCGTCGTCGATGTCATCAACGACATTACCGAACAAATAAATCTTCTCGCCCTCAACGCCACCATCGAAGCTGCGCGCGCGCGCGGGCGAGCAGGGCAGGGGCTTTGCCGTTGTGGCTTCCGAAGTCAAAAACCTCGCGGGGCAGACGACAGCGGCGACACGGCAGATCGAAGACCAGATAAATTTCATCCAAGGGGCGGCGGCAGATACCGTCGCGCTCATGCAGCAGGTGACGGCCACGATTGCCGAGATGAACAAAATTTCCGCCTCCCTCGCGGCGACGGTCGAGGAACAGGGCATGGCGACGCAGGAAATCGCGCGCAACGTGCAGCAGGCGGCGGAGATAACCAAAACCGTTTCGACCAGCGCGACCGATGTGCGCCAGAGCGCCGCCGGCACCAGCTCCGCCTTCAGCCAGATGATTGCGGCGGCCTCCGACCTGTCGCGCCAGTCCGAATCCCTGCGCGGGCAGGTGGGCGCGTTCCTGAAAGATATAAAAGCGGCATAAACTTGACATTCGACGTGGAGCCGCGTAATTAGATAACTGCGCCGATTTGATGCTGACAGCTTGCGGGCGCTTTATAAATACAGCTAAAGCGTTGGCGGACTGGTGCCGCCGCGTTTAAATACGTCGGCGGTTTTATTTTTTCCTATGAAAGGGGAAGAACCATGTCTGCCTATAGCGAATACCCTCAAAGTAACGAAGTCATCCAATACGAGCCTATCACCTGGGTCCGCACCGAAGCGGGCGCATTTCCTGTCTATGCAACGGGAGGAGAAGGCGTAACACCGCTCATTCTCGCGGCGAAAGACGGCAATGCGGCGGCAATGCGGCGGCGCTGCGGCAATTGCTGGAGGACGGTGCCGCCATCGACGCCGCCGACAAAAACGGCTGGACGGCCCTGTTCTGGGCGGTCAAGTCGCGGCAGGTGAAAGCGGCGGCGGAGCTGATCACGTCAGGCGCCAACATCAACATCGAAGCCCGCAACGGCTGGAACGCGCTGTCGCTTGCCGTGAAATCGGGCAATCCGCTGATGATCTCGCTGCTCGCGAATGCAGGCGGGAAAGTTTAAGCAGAAAAGTTTACTGCGCCGCAGGAGTTTCCGTCGCGTCCGTTTCATTCGCGGGCGCGGCGGACTCCGCCGGTTTTTCGCTGAACAGGCGCTTGAAAAACTTTTTCATTTCATTCCACGACTGGTCGTCGGCGGACTGGCTGTATTCGATGGGCAGGCTGAAACGCTTGCCGATCTCGGTCGCCTTGGGGTTGCTGAAGGCATGCGTCGCGCCGGGGTAATCGATGTTTTTAAAATTCACGCCCGCCGATTTCATCTCGGCGATGAAATTGTTTTTTTCCTTCTGGCTCACCATCGCGTCGTTGCCGCCGTTGAGGGTCAGCACCTGCGCCTTCACGCGTCCAGGTTCCGCACGTTCGGGCGTTGCAAGCCCCGCATGAAAAGCCGCCA
>JAYUPV010000252.1:0-6467 GCA_043759865.1 Alphaproteobacteria bacterium
TCGGGTATTTAGTCAATGGGCTAAATAAAGGTGAGGCTGAACCCCCTGAAAAACCTTCATTTTCCAGCAAATCGGCGGCATTGTATGTTGACCCGTCCATGGCGATATAAGAAGATACGTCGTGCCAAGAGATCGCTCCAAGGATTCTGCGCCCGCGATCGTCTTATGGTGGAGGATAAGGGGGCTTGTGACCATGACAGGACAAAAACACAATCATCGTCTTCCGCCGTTCCCGCGCCTTGGCGGGCGTTTGTATATTTTTCCCGCGCTTATCCCGCTGGTCGAAATTATTCCGTGGCTGCTGACGGCTGTGGGCGTGGCGGCGAGCGCGACGCAGGTCGCTTTCTGGAAGCGCCATCGCAAAGCAGTCATCGCCTTCTCTACCGTATGTTTTATCGTGGCGGGCGGCGTTTATTTCTGGGGCGAAATGCAGCGTCCTTCCGAGATCGAAGGCTCGCGCCTGCTGGCGGCAGCCGACTTCCCCCAGCTGACCACAGCCGCCGCCGCACCCGCCTTCACCCCGAAAACCTATGAAGCGTTCGAGCAGATATGGTTTGTCCCGACCAAGCGTGAAACTCTCGCCACGCCGGTGATTGCGGGCGACCTGCTGCTGACCGGCACTTTCGAGGCGACGGTCGATGCCCATGCGCGCGCCGATGGCAGCATGGTCTGGTCGCTGAAAAAGCACGAACCCGTTTTCACCAACCCCGCGCCGACCGCAAAAATGGCTTTTGTGGGGGAGGGGCTGCACACCGCTCCCGCCGCTTCGCTGACGGCCTTCTCGCTGCCCGACGGAAAGCCGGTCTGGGAACGCCAGTTCCGCAGCCATGTCGAATCCGCGACCACGCTTGATGAAAAAAACAACCGCCTCTGGACTCCCGCCGGTGCGGAAGGGCTCTGGGCGCTGAAGATGGATGACGGTTCGTTGCTCTGGCGGCAAAAAGTCGGCCATACCGATGCGACGCCACTTTACGTGGACGGGCATCTCTACGCCTCCGCCCAGCCGACGGAAAAAGAAGTGGGTGCGGAACTTTCGTCGCTCGACCCCGACGACGGCGACGTGGAATGGAAGGTCAGGCTGCCCGGCAACACCATGGGCTCGCCACAAATGGGGCCAAAAGGCGTTATTTTGCTGACCACCGCCATCGGGCAAGTAGGCCCGCAAACCGAAACCGATCAGGGCTGGTCGCATGGTGTCAGCACCGACGGAAAACTGTTGTGGACGGTCAAGCTGCCTGGCATGCCGCTGCCCGAAGCCGCCATATTGCCCGATCGCGGTCTTGTCATCCACACGCTGAAATCGGGCGAGTTGCTGGCGTTGAACGCGCTCAACGGCGCAGAAGTGTGGAAAGTGAAAATCAGCGCCGAGTTTCTCGCGCCCGCAGCACTGCGCGCCGACAGCACGCCGCCGCTTCTGGCGTCCATCACCAAGGACGGTATCGCCAGCATCATGAACGCCGAAGACGGAACGGAACTGCGCCGCTTCAACAAAAAACAGGGCGGCTATGCAGCGCCGGTGTTCGACGGCGATGTGCTGTATATCACCACGCCGCGCGGCATTGCGGCCTATGGCGGCGTCCACCTGCTGACGCGCGGGGATAAGTAAGTGCCCGTTCTCTGGATGAAATTTTCGGAAGAGGCAACGCTGCCCCCCAGCTTCACGCCCGATGAACAGCGCCGGTTCGAGCAGGTCTACGACCCGAGCGACGCGCAGTCGCTGTGGTCGGTTTCCTGTGCGCTTCTCGGTCTGCCTGCATCTGTGGGGCCGCTGGTCTGCTGGTATAAAAACGTCCCCTATGTGAACTGGACAGCCGTGGTGGCGACAGTCAGCTGCGGCTGGATAGAGGTCGTAGACAAAAACGGCGGTTGGGCCTATGCCGAGCGCAAAAGCATTCTCGGTATCCCGCGCCTTGTCCGCAGCCAATGGAAGATCGAGCGCTATGTAGATGGGCGCATCAACGGTGCGGCGTTGCCGGTGGAGCTTGCCGCCCGGCTGCTGGAAAGTACGGCGCTCGGCCTTGCGCTGCAGGCCATCATGCAGCGCCTGCCGAGCAATTCGCCGCAGGAATTCGCCACATGGCTTTCCGCACCCGACAAAGCGCCGCTGACGGTACGCAAGACCATCATGCAAATTCACGGCATCCAGCGCCGCCGCACGCAGTTGTCAAACGCATGGCTGCAGCTTTTCCCGCCGCGCCCCGCGCGCGATGTGGAACCGGAAACGCCCGAGATGTTCTGGGACAGGCCGCCGCTGTTTGATTCACCACCGCTATCAGCACCTTCTGCGTCTGCGCCGCCAGCAACTGTGGAATGGCAGGGGCTTTCCGTCTGCGCGGGGCAGGTGACAGGCCGTGCCGTGATCGTCAAAAGCCTGCGCGACTTCACGCCACCCGATATGTCCGACCTTCCCGTTCTCGTTTTCGCGCGCGCTAAGCCCGATACGGTTGAAATTTTTCCCCATGCCGCTGCCCTGCTGTTCGCCGAGGGCGGGGCGCTGTCGCATGCCTGCACCATCGCACGCGAACAGGGTATTCCCTGTGTCACCGGCCTCGGGCCAGAATTCTTCCAGCGTGTCGAAGAATTATCCGCGCACGGCAAAACATGGCTGTCGATGGACGGCGCGGCGGGGAATGTGAAAGTGCTGCAAACTAAAAATTAAAGCGCGACAATCGGGCCGGTGACTTTGTATTTCACGCGGACGCCGTCGCATTCCTGCGGCAGCTTGGTGCATTCGGCGGGGGTGGGCTGGCGTTCGAGCCCGACCGACACGAAATAGCCTTCCTTGTCCTTCGAAATGCCGACCATGGGTGATGACGAGCCGTTGAAAGTATCTTTCAACTGTTTCTTGACCTTGCCTTTTGCGGCGCGTGCTTCGTCGAGGGTAGACATCGTTGTTTCCTTTGTGAATATACCTTTATACCAAGCCATAGCCGGGGTGGTCAAGGCGTGGTCAAGGCTTTGGCGCAGGTGGCTTTTTCTGGGATGTGGGCGCGGGTTTTGCATGGATTTCCACGCTCACATCGGCGAAGGCCTGCACGAATCCACGGTTGCAATCGACCCTTGCGCGGGCGGGCTCCAGCGACGGGGTTTCGGTGGTGACGGTGCAGGGAATTCCCTGCTTGAACATGTACCATTCAAACGAGCTGTCCGCCCCGTTGACCCACATGCCGTCTTTGATGGGCGAGCCTTCCAGTTCGTTCTTGCCGCCATCGGGGATGAGGGGAAAATATTTTTTTATGGCGTCAAGGTATGCTGTCGCCGTCTTGCTCGGCATCGCGGCGTTTTCGTTGATGAAGATGAATCCTTCGTTCAGCCCGTCGTCTTCATGCTGCGAGATGAAACCGTCGCGCCCGAGTTTCACAAGTAAATCGCTATGCCCCAGCAAAATCGCGCCCTCGGCGGAAGGGCCGCGGTTCGTCCAGTCGGCGTCTTCTTCTTCCTCGCTGGTGATTAATTCTGGCACGAAACCACGGTTCGGGTTTTCGCCAAGCGTGTTGTACCGCTCGGCGCGCGCGAAGCCTGTCGGGTTCACGAGCGGCAGGAAAGAGTGGTTGACCTTTTTCAAGGTTTCTTCGTCCGCCGTTTCAAGAAATTCCAAAATGCCCCACGGCCCCGCCGGTTCATTGCCGTGGAAACCGCCCGCCGTCAAAATATTCGGCTTGCCTGCTTCGAGGTCTTTGGGGGAAAGCAGGAAAATATCGCGCCCGTCGACTTGTCCGAGGCTTTCCATTTTATACGGGCGGATTTTGTTGATGCGCTCGTATGCGGCTGCGAGGCGCTTGTTGAACGCGTCAATGTCATACAGCTCCGGATAATCGGGCGGGCTGGGAATACGGTTTTCGGGCGTATCGCTCATGGCAGCTCCGGCAATGTTATTGACATAAGGACTTTACGAACCGGCAGGCGTGCGGTCAACCCTCTTTATCGTCCTTGTCGCCTTCCAGAATTTCCTTCAGCAGCTGTTCGCGCTGGGCATCGGTCAGCCTTTTGGCGCGCAATTCCTTGTCGAATTGCTGTACCAATGCTTTCCATTCTTCGCCGGCTTTTTTCGGGTCCATAGATGGATTATTTCACAATTCCGGAAAATTGCAAGACTGGCCATTAAGGCAACTATCATTTCAACCGTCAAGCCCGATGTGTTAAAACCAAGCCATATATTTAAGGACAGCAAAATGAACCTCGACCTCGTTGGTAAACAGGCCATCGTCTGCGGCGGCAGCAAAGGCATCGGGCGTGCGGCGGCGGAGGAACTGTCGCTGCTGGGCGCAAGCGTGACCGTCATCTCGCGCAGCGAAGACACGCTGAAAGAAACCGTGGCATCGCTGTCGACCGCCAAGGGACAAAAGCACGGCTACATCGCTGCCAATTTCATGGACACCGACGAAGTGGAAGAGAAAGTCAAAAAGCATCTCGCCGCTGTGGGTGTCGTCCACATCCTCGTCAACAACGGCGGCGGCCCGCCGGCGGGTTCCGCGCTCGAGGCCAGCATCCACGATTACGCCGCCATTTTCACGCAGCATGTCCTCGTCTCGCAAATCATGGTACAGGCCGTGGTGCCGGGCATGAAGGCCGCGAAATACGGCCGCATCGTCAACGTGCTGTCCACCTCCGTCAAGCAACCCGTGAAGGGGCTTGGCGTTTCCAACACCATTCGCGGCGCAATGGCGCAATGGTCAAAGACCCTCGCATCCGAGCTTGGCCCCTTTGGCATCACCGTCAACAACCTGCTGCCGGGTGCTACCGACACAGGCCGCATGAAAGAAATAATTTCAGGTAAGTCAAAAAAAACCGGCAAGACCGAGGACGAAGTAAAGGCCGATGAAATCGCTGCCATTCCCGCAGGGCGTTTTGGCCAGCCGAATGAACTCGGCGCCGCCATCGCCTTTCTCGCCAGCCCCGCCGCCGCCTATATCAACGGCATCAACCTGCCGGTCGATGGCGGGCGCACTTCGGGGTTGTAATGATGCTGACAACGGATGGAAAAATACAGAATTTCATTGGCGGCGAGCTTCGTGCGCCGGTATCCGGCCAGTATTTCGAGAACGAAAACCCCGCGACCGGCGAAATCTATTCGCAAATTCCTGACTCCGACGAACGCGACCTCGATATCGCAGTCGCAGCGGCGCAGGCAGCGTTTCCGGTGTGGTGCGAGATGGGCGCGGAAAAACGCGCCGCCATTATGAACAAGCTCGCCGACCTTGTTGAATCGCACATGGATGAATTTGTGCTGGCCGAATGCGTCGACAACGGCAAGCCGCAATCGCTCTGCCGCATGATGGACATTCCGCGCAGCGTCAACAACCTGCGCTTTTTCGCTGATGCAGGAAAACTATTCGGCGGGCAGGTGTTTGAATCGGACAAGGCGGTCAGCTACACCCTGCGCCAGCCCTTCGGCGTGGTCGCCACCATTTCGCCGTGGAACTTGCCGCTGCTGCTGTTCACGTGGAAACTCGCCCCCGCGCTCGCCTCCGGCAATTGCGTGATCGCAAAGCCGAGTGAAGTCACTCCCATGACCGCCTATATGCTCTCTGCTTTGGCCAACGAAGCGGGCTTCCCCAAGGGCGTGCTGAGCGTCATTCATGGCAAGGGTCCGAAAATCGGCGCGGCAATAACCAAACATCCCGGCATCCCCGCCATTTCCTTCACCGGCGGCACGGCGACGGGCAAGGCGATTTACCAGACCGCCTCGGCACAACTGAAAAAAGTTTCGCTCGAGCTTGGCGGAAAGAACCCGACGATTGTTTTTGACGACGCCAACCGCGATATGTCGCTGCAGGGCGCGAAAATGGCGGCCTTCACCAATCAGGGGCAAATCTGCCTCTGCGGCTCGCGCATTCTTGTACAGCAATCCATTTACGCTCAGTTCCGCGATGAATTTGTGGCGCAGGCGCAATCGCTGATGATCGGCGACCCGTTTTCTCCCGATGTTATTCTGGGTGCGATGGTTTCGAAACAGCACATGGAAAAAGTCCTCGGCCATATCGACCTCGCCGTGCAGGAAGGCGGCAAGATTTTGTGCGGCGGCAATCGCCGCGTGGTCAAAGGGCGCTGCGAAAACGGCTATTTCATCGAGCCAACGGTGATCGAGGGTCTCGCGCCTAACTGCCGCACCAATCAGGAAGAAATTTTCGGCCCTGTGGTCACACTGATACCCTTCAAAGACGAAGACGAAGCCATCGAAATCGCCAACGGCACGCAATACGGCCTTGCCGCCTCGCTCTGGACGGAAAACCCGGAGAGGGCGAAGCGCGTGGCGGCGCGGCTCGACAGCGGCATCGTCTGGGTCAATTGCTGGAATTTGCGTGACCTGCGCACGCCCTTCGGCGGCATGAAAAATTCCGGCGTGGGGCGCGAGGGCGGGTTGCGCGCGCTTGAATTCTTTACCGAAGAAAAAACAGTCTGCCAGCCCGTGAAGGCAGCATAAGGAGCACACATGACGCAATTGACTACCGTTATTTCAGACAAGG
>JAYUPV010000253.1:0-7793 GCA_043759865.1 Alphaproteobacteria bacterium
TATCACCATTTGGCAGCGTGATCTGGAACAGCCCCGCGCCCTTGTTGGCAAGGTCGAACTGGTTGCCGGTGACTTGCAGCGCGCCCTGTTCGTTGATGCGGTAGACCGAGCCCGCCTTGACGCCAAGGCCCTGCTGGATACCCGCCGGAATGGTCGTGCCCTGATCGCTTGACGCCGCGCCGGGACGCACCTTCGTCTGGTAGAGCAAGTCCTGGAATTCGGCGCGCTGGCGCTTGAACCCCGTGGTTGTCATGTTGGCGATGTTGTTCGAGATCACATCCACGTTCAGCTGCTGCGCGAGCATGCCGGTTGCGCCGATATCGAGGGTAAGTGACATGATGCTTCTCCTTCTTGAACTTTAAAAAATTTTAAACCTTGGTCAGTTTCTGTATCGCGTTGAGCTGGCGGTCGTGGTCGCTTTGCAGCATTTTCTGCGCCGACTGGAACATACGCATCAACTCGATCATGCGGTTCATTTCCACGACGGGGTTGACGTTCGAACTTTCAATCTGGCCTTGCGTCACCTTGCGGTCGATTGCGGGCTGCGCGACCTCGCCGCCAGCTTCGAAAAGGTTGTCGCCTTTGCGCTTCAACTTTTGTTCGTTGTCGAAGTTGACGATTTTCAGACGGCCGATATCGCCCTGCTCGCTCGAAATCGTGCCGTCGTCGGAAATGCGTATCTGCGCCGCTTCGGGCGGAATAACGATGGCGTTGTCGTTCTCGTTGAAAACAAGGTGGCCGGTCTTGGTCACAAGCTCCCGGTTAAGGTTCAGCGAGAAGCCGCCGTCGCGCGTGTAGCGCAAGCCCTCGGGGGTATCAACGGTGAAGTAACCCTTGCCGTGAATGGCAAAATCGAGACTGTTGGAAGTCTGGATAAGGTTGCCGATGGACAGGTCCTGATAGGTCGCGAAATCGTTGGCCTGATGGATGGGCGCGTTATGGTCTTTGGGCGAGGTAATATAGTCGGTGAATAAAACGTTCTGCGCCTTGAAGCCGGGCGTGTTCATGTTGGCAATGTTGTTCGCAGTGACCTCTATCTGCTGTTGCAGGGCCATCTGCTGTGAAATGCCGACATAAGTGACGTTTTCCATTTTCAAACCACCTTCGTATTCTTTTTTCGCCTGCCCGTTTTTTTGGTTTTGCAACCATCGGACTTTTGCGGCGATTAACCCGAAAAGTAACAATGCGAGAACCATGCCATTCTTGTTTACTTATTGTTTTCAATGGGTTGAAAAAGTTGCGCAGGGGGCGCTGTTACCGGAAGGGGCTAAAAAAAAATGAGTGACGGGAATTTTTTGCCGTGAAATGCATAAAACGCGTTTTACGAAACAGCCCGCTCGCTGCGCCGTCGAAAATGAAACTGACAAAGCAAGTTAATCGTGGCACGATATATGCAGGGTTTTAAGGAGTTTACCGGCAATCCCTCATACAGGGTTGCCATAATTTACGGGGTTCCATGGCTGACGATAAAAAGGCCAAGAAAGACGACGGCAAAGACGTAAAAGCCGCCGACAAGAAAGGCCCGGCTGCGCCCGCACCGGATGGCGAGCCGCCAGCCGAAGGCGCGGAAGAAGCCGTGCCGCGTTTCAGCAAAAAGAAAATCGCCCTCTTCGCGCTCGTACCGCTTCTCATCATGGCCATCGGCGCAGGTGCGGCTTGGAAGATGGGCTATCTCGACAAATTCCTGCACAAAAAACTTGAATGCGAAAACGTGCAGGAGGGCGACAAGGACTACGCCGCCTGCCTCGAAGAACTGGCGCGCGCCGCGAACGCAGCGCCGCCCGGCATTTTCATGACCATCCCCGACATGATTGTGAACCTGAATTCGACGGCGAAGCAGCCGCGCTTCCTGAAAGTCGCGCTGAAGGTCGAGCTGGAAGACAAGACCGCCGAAAAAGCCTTCGAGGCGATCATGCCGCGCATCATCGACCAGTTCCAGGCCTATATGCGCGAGCTGCGGCTGGAGGACCTGCGCGGTTCAAGCGGCATGTACCGCATGAAAATCGAGCTTTTGAGCCGCGTGCGCGCGGCAGCACCGGATATTAAAATTCGCGATGTCCTTTTCCAGGAGATCCTTGTCCAATGACAGCACCACCCAAAAACCCCGCCGACATGGAAGTCACCACGGAAGACAAGAACAAGATGCAGCAGGAATGGGCTGCGTCCGAGGACGAAGAGGCGAGCGGCAAGGACGAAGGCCGGATTCTCGACCAGAAAGAAATCGACAGCCTGCTGGGGTTTGACGACCCGGGCGGCAAGGCCGAAAAAACCGGCATCATGGAGCTTATCAACTCCGCGCTCGTCAACTACGAACGCCTGCCGATGCTCGATATCGTGTTCGACCGCCTGGTGCGGCTGATGTCGACCTCTTTGCGCAACCTGACCTCCGACAACGTCGAGATTTCGCTCGACCATATTTCTTCGGTGCGCTTCGGCGATTACCTGAATTCCATCCCGCTTCCCGCCATGCTCGGCATCTTCCGCGCCGAGGAATGGGACGACCACGGGTTGATGGTGATTGACAGCGCGCTCATCTATTCGATTGTCGACGTTCTGCTTGGCGGCCGGCGCGGCACTTCGGCGTTGCGCGTAGAAGGCCGCCCTTACACCACCATCGAAACAAAGCTTATCGAGCGCATGTTACACGTGGTGCTGAACGACCTGTCATCGGCCTTCGACCCGCTGTCACCTGTCAGCTTCCGACTTGACCGCATTGAAACCAACCCGCGCTTTGCGACGATTACGCAAAGCAACAACGCGGGCGTGCTGGTGCGGCTGCGCATCGACATGGGCGACCGTTCCGGCCGTGTCGAAATCATGATCCCCTATGCGACGCTGGAACCTATCCGCGAGCTTCTGCTGCAGATGTTCATGGGGGAAAAATTCGGCCGCGACACCATTTGGGAAACCCACTTGACCCGCGAGCTGTTCCAGACCGATATCCAGCTTTCCGCGATACTGGGCGAGACGACTTTGTCGCTCAACGACCTTGTCACGCTCGAGGTTGGCTCTACCTTTATGCTGAACACCCGGCCGAACGACCTGATCGAAATGCGCGTCGGCGACAACCCGATGTTCATGGCGAAAGTAGGGCAAAAACAGGGCCGTATCGCCTGCAGCATCGAGGAATATATCGAGCCGGAAAAGTCAGAGGATACCTGACATGGACTATATTGGCCTTGTTTTCAACATCATAATTCTTGTGGTACTAGGCGCGACGATTTTCTATGCCCATCGCCTCTCAAAACAGTTCACGGGGATGCAGGCGAACAAGCAGGCCTTCGAGCAGCTTATCGCCGCGCTTAATCTTTCTTCCTCCCGCGCTGAAGCGGCCATCAAGGGGCTGAAAGAAGCGGCGCAGCAGGGCGGCGACCAGCTGCAGAATAAAATAAATAAAGCGCGGGAACTTTCCGACGAGCTTGAAATCATGGTGCAGGCGGGCGACAACCTTGCCGGCCGTTTGTCCGGTCTTGCCGAGGGCAGCCGCAAGGGTGTGACCGGCGCAGCCGCTGATACGCCACCCGCCCCGGGGAATGACGAGCCTCAACCCCGCACACATACTGATGGCGCGCCGCGCTCGCGGGCCGAAAAAGAACTGCTGGAAGCGCTGAAAGCGAAGCAGCAGTCATGAATGCCCTTAAAAAGTTTTTCCGCCCCTTCAATATTTTTACGGTGCTGATGATTGTTGCGGGTTTTGCGTTTGCTTTCCGCCTTGTCAACCTTATGGCCTTTACAGGCAAAGACTCAAGCACCGTGGGCGCGATTATGCCTGCAGGCGCGCAGGAGGCGTCGGAAGAAGAACCGCCGCCGATGAACAACAAGGAAGGCCCGCTGATTTCCCGCGAGGAGCTAAAAAAAGCAGTCGAGGACACCGCCCGCAAGGCGGATGCTCTGGAAGGCGCAGAAGCCGCGGCAGAAGCAAAATCCGACCCCGCCGCAGATGTTCCGCCACCGCCGGATGATAGCGACGTGCATACCTTTACCGCCGCCGAGATTGAAGTGCTGCAATCGCTCTCGAAACGTCGCGACGACCTTGACCGCCGCGAAAAGCGCATCGCGGAAAAAGAGGCGCTGCTGTCGGCCGCAGGACAGGAAGTCGACCACAAGATTACTGAACTGAACAGGCTAAAGGGCGAAATCGAGGCGCTTTTGGGCAAGCAGCAGAAGATGGAAGAAGACCGGCTTGTCAGCCTTGTAAAAATTTATGAAGGCATGAAGCCGAAAGAAGCCGCCACGATTTTCAACACCCTTGACCTCGACGTGCTGCTTGCCGTTATCGGCCGCATGAACGAGCGCAAGGCCTCGCCCATCCTCGCCAGCATGGAACCCGAAAAGGCGCGGATTGTAACGATTCGCCTTTCCGAACAGGAAAAACTGCCGAAGGAAAACCAGCCCGCCCCCGCAGGCGACGAGACTTCCCCCGCCCCTTAACAATTGCTTAACCTTGCCCCGTCAGAATGGATAAGGGAGGGCATTTCATGACTGTGAATAGGGGCATTTCATGCCCGTGAACAAGGACATGAACATTCTGGTCGTCGATGACTTCTACACGATGACCCAGCTTGTGCGAAACTTGCTCAAGAGCCTCGGCTTCCACAAGATCGACGAAGCGCGCGATGGCGGCTCCGCGCTCCAGAAAATGGCCGAGACAAAATATGACCTCGTCATTTCCGACTGGAACATGAAACCCATGACCGGCATCGATTTCCTGCGCGCCCTGCGCGCGGCAGGCGATAACGTGCCTTTTATCCTTGTCACCGCCGAGAATAACATCGAAAACGTGAAAGAGGCCATGGCAGCGGGTGTTTCTGCCTATGTCACCAAACCCTTCAACGCCGATACGCTCAAATCCCGCATGGTTAAAGTGTTCGGGCCATTCTAGAAAGCCCTCTTTTTCCCCTCTTTTTTCCCTGGCCTCGTCCCCGCTTATCCCCCCTTTGACTGCCTTATGTTAAAAATGCGGGATTTTACTCTTAGTAACTGAATTTCAACGGCTTTCCATGTAATGTTGAGGTTGGATACTTGTTTCTGCAGGGGAAAGAATTTCCTGATGTTCCGGCGATTTGAAATCTGGCGCTTGCTGTGGCTGCCGTTCACGATGACGGCAATCATCGCGCTTTCGCTGCCTGCTTTTTCGCAAGACTCAAAATCTGTTTCCGTGCAGCTTGCACCCTACAAAGACCACCTGCGCCTCACCATCGATTTCAACCGACTGACCGCCTATCGCGCGCGTGAGAAAGACGGCGACATCGTGGTCACGCTCGATTCCGAAGCGCCGCTCTCCCTGCCCGCCGCACAAGGTAATGTGCGTCTTTCTTCTTCGCTTGCGAACGGCATTACCACGCTTGTGATCGGCACAGGCAGCGGCGCGACTTTTAAAGATTACCGCCTCGGAAAAAAAGTCGTGGTCGATGTTTTTCCAGGCGCGCGCACGTTCCCCTCCGGCGCGGGCGTAAAAAAAGAAGAACCGCCGAAACCGAAGACCGCTGAAAAGGAAACCGCACCTGCGACGCTGCTGCCCGAAGAAAAAGGCGCGCCGCCGCCCCCCGAAAAGGAAGAACCGAAGAAACCTGTTGAACCGACTGTCGCCGAAGTATCAAAAGCACTGGCGGATAAAATGCCGCAAGCCGCCGCTGTCCCTCCAACGCCTGTTGCCTCATCCCCTCTTGTGGTCGATGTCGCGCCGCCCGAGACCGCTGCGCCGGTTGCACCCCAAACGCCCGCTGTTCCCGACCCCACCGTTATCACGCTGTCGACCGTCGAGCCGACGCGGCTTGCTGTATTCAAACGCTTTGGCACGCTGTGGATTGTGATGGATACCGAAGCCGCAGGCGCGATTGCGCCTTCGGCCAGCGGGCCGGAGGCAGGGTTGCTCGGCAATGCGAAAATAACCAAGTTCAAGGGCGGCACGGCCTACCGCTACACGCTGCCGCCCGACCGTTTCCTGAGCGCGGAAAAAGAAAACCTGACCTGGCGCGTGATGCTGTCGACCGTGAACCGGCAAGCCGCCGTCAACAACCTTGTCAACGTGGTGTTTGACGACGCAAGCGGCAAAGCACGCCTGATGGCCGACCTGAAAGAATCGAGCAAGGTGCTGGAGCTGCAGGATCCGTCCGTCGGCGACACGCTTGAAGTGGTCGCAACCACCGAGCAGTCGCAGCGCATCGACCAGCCGCGCCGCTATGCGGATCTTGAAATCATTCCCGCCGCCATCGGCATGGCGCTGCGCCCCCTGAATGAAGGGCTGAAACTGACCCGCATCGAAAACTATGTGCTGATAACCGCGCCGAACGGCATTACCGCCACGCCCGGCGCGACAGCGGGGCCGACAGTCGTGGCAAGCACGCGCAACCGCCACGAGGAAGCGCGGTTGTTCGATTTCCCCAACTGGCGGCAGGGCGGCCTGACGCAACTCTACAAAAACATGCGTGCGATACAGGGCGCGATTGCCACTGCCGAAAAACCCGAAGACCGCACCGCGCTGCTGATGAAGCTGGCGCTGCTTTATTTCGCCAACAGTTTCGGCCACGAAACCCTCGGCGTGCTGCGCGTGATTCAGGACGACACGCCCGAGATGGTGAAGAACCCCAATTTCATCGCGCTACGCGGCGCGGCAGCCGCCATGGCGGGGCATTACGTCGACGCGCTGAAAGACCTTTCCTTCCCCGCCATCCAGCAGCACGGCGAAGTCAGCCTGTGGATTGGCTACGCCGCCGCCGCCACCGAGCAATGGAAGATGGCGAACCGTTCGTTCCCGCCCGACAATTACCTGCTGCTGCAATACCCCGACACCATTGCCGTGCCCTTTACCATTTACATGGCTGAATCGGCGCTGCGGCTTGGCAAGACCGACACGGCAAACAGCCTGCTGTCATCGCTCGACACCATGCAGGGCGGGTTTGACAAACACTTTGTGGCGGCGATCAACTACCTGAAAGGCGAAGCAGCGCGGCAGAACGGCAACGCGGCGGAGGCTATCCGCCTGTGGCGCCCGGTCGCCGTCGGCCTTGACCGCCTTTACCACACCACGGCCAGCCTCGCACTTGCCAACCTGCGCTTGCGCGAAAAGATGATCGACGTGAAGCAGGCGATTGAGGAACTGGACAGCCTGCGCTTTGCGTGGCGCGGCGATGGTCTCGAAGTGCAGATACTTCACAATCTGGGCCTGTTGAAAGTACAGGACAAAAAATTCCTTGCGGGGCTTGAGGACATGAAAACCGCAGCCGCCCTTTCCGATAACCTGCTTGATGACAGCCAACCGATCAAGGACGACATGGCCAAGGTCTTTGCCGACCTTTTCATCGGCGGAAAAACCAAAGATGCGCCACCGCTCGAATCCGTTTCCATTTACAACGGCTTCAGCGAATACATGCCGGGCGGCGAGGAAGGCGCGCTTGCCACCCTTAACTTCGCCGACAACCTGATTGCCATGGACCTGCTGGAAAAGGCCGCGAAGCTGCTCGACGACCAGTTGAAAAGCGGCTATGTCTCGGCCTCGAAAGTACCGGTGGTGGAGAACAAGCTGGCCGCTGTCTATTTGCTCGACGGGCAGCCGCAGCTTGCGCTTGATACGCTGAAGGCCGCAGGATCGCAGAATGTATCGGGCGAGCTGTCGGATGAACGCCTGCTGCTGCGCGCCCGCGCGCTGTCGCAATTGAACCAGACAGAAGACGCGATTGCCGCGCTGACCGCCACCAATTCAAAAGACGCACGGAAACTGAAGGCCGATGTGCTGTGGCGCGCGCGCCGCTGGCAGGAAGCCGCCGGAACGATTGAATCGCTGCTGCCCCCGC
>JAYUPV010000254.1:0-2787 GCA_043759865.1 Alphaproteobacteria bacterium
GCGACCGTCCATGAGATTTGTGTGATATCCAGCTGGCGGCCGAAGGCTTTTAATTCTTCGGTCATCGCAAGGCCAAAGCCCTGGCTGCGTTCGCGGCCGGATACGAGAATGTCCTCGATATAAAGTTCCTGCCCCTTGAAGCCGTAATAATGGTTGAACAGGATATAGCCGAGCGGTTCCTGCGTGTCGTCGTTGCGCACCATGATGATCTGCGGCACGGGGTCGTGGCGCTCGAGCGCTGCGACAAATTTTTTGTCATCGCCGTCATATTTTGCGAGGTGATGGCCTGACTGCTCCTCGACCAGTTCTTTCAGGTCGGGGAAGGTCTTGGCATGTATCTGCTCAAAATGGATTTTCGCGTTCACCATGTGCCACACTTCTTATTATTGTCTGCCGCAATACTATAGCCGAAGACGTTATGTTAATCAAACGGCGGCGGGAATAGGCCTATTTAACAGGGACTTAAGGCAATGTCCACCCCCGTGTCCAGCGGCCGAAAATGGCCTATATTCATGGATAACAAGGAGATAGAGAAATGACTGCCCCGCAGCCAAAACCACCCGTCGCCGCTATCCGCCACGCGGAAAGCATTGTGCACGATACGGTGCTGGTCGACGAATACCGCTGGCTGCGCGAAAAAGAAGATCCGGCGGTGGTCGCCTATCTCGAAGCCGAGAACGCCTATGCCGATGCGCGGCTGAAGCACACCGAGCCTTTGCAAAAAAAGCTCTACGAAGAAATGCTGAGTCACGTCAAGGAAACCGATGTGAACGTGCCCTATCGCGAGGGCGACTATTTTTACTATTCGCGCTGGGAAGCGGGCAAGCAGTACCAGATTCATGCGCGCAAAAAAGGCAGCCTTGAGGCTCCCGAGGAAATCGTGCTCGACCTCAACGCGCTTGCGGCGGGCGAAAGTTATATGGCGCTTGGCACCTATGATGTCAGCCCCAACGGCAAGCTGCTGTGCTATTCGACCGACAATACAGGTTTCCGCCAGTACCGGCTGCGCGTGCGCGACATCGCCACCGGAAAGGATTTGCCCGACACGGCTGGAAAAACCGGCGCGACGGCCTGGTCGGCTGACAGCAAGACGCTGTTTTATACCGTCGAAGACCACGCCAAACGCCATTACCGCGTTTACCGTCATACCTTGGGCGACGATGCGGCGAAGGACGCGCTGGTATACGAGGAAGCCGATGAACGCTTCGGCGTTTCGGTCGAGGTCACGCGCAGCGGCAAATATCTGCTACTCGAAAGCGGCAGCCACACGACCACCGAAACGCGCTACCTGCGCGCCGACGACCCCACAGGCGAATGGAAACTGCTGGCGGCACGCGAGCAGGATATCGAATATTATGCAGGGCATATCGACGACAGTTTTTATATCCACACCAATGACACAGGCCGCAATTTCCGCCTTGTGACAGCGCCGGTTGCAGCACCCGCCCGCGAAAACTGGAAAGAGCTGGAGCCGCTGCGCGAAGATGTGATGTTGCAGGGCTTCCGCGCGTTTGAAAAATTCTATGTGCTGTTCGAGCTCGAAAACGGTTTGCCGCAATTGACGCTGGTGGACTTAAGAAGCGGCAAACGCCAGCGCATCAAATTCCCCGAGCCGGTTTACTACGCGCAGCCGCAGATCAACCGCGAATTCGGCGCGGAGAAATTCCGCTACTCCTATTATTCCCTCGTCACGCCGCCTTCGGTGTTCGATTACGATATCGCGACAGGCGCATCGGAACTGCTGAAACAAAACGAAGTGCCGGGCGGCTACAACCCCGCGCTTTACGCCTCCGAACGCGTCTGGGCGACCGCAGCCGACGGGGCGAAAGTGCCGATCTCGGTGCTGTACCGCAAAGATTTGAAAAAAGCCGATGGTTCGAACCCGCTTTATTTATACGGCTACGGTTCTTACGGTGCGCTGATGCCCGCGACCTTCAGCGCGAACCGGCTGTCGCTGCTCGACCGTGGCGTGGTGATGGCTTACGGCGTTATTCGCGGCGGCGGCGACCTTGGCAAGGCGTGGCACGATGGCGGGCGCATGATGAACAAGATGAACAGCTTCACCGATTTCATCGCCTGCGCCGAACACCTTGCCGCTGCCAAATACGGCGCGCGCGACAATATCGCCATCGAAGGCGGCTCGGCGGGCGGGCTGTTGGTGGGGGCGGTGGCGAATTTGCGCCCCGATTTGTTCCGCGCGGTTATTTCGCATGTCGCCTTTGTCGATGTAATGAACACCATGCTCGATGCATCGCTGCCCCTCACCGTGGGCGAATACGAGGAATGGGGCAACCCGAACGAAAAAGAGCATTTCGACTACATGCTGAAATATTCTCCCTACGACAACCTGAAAAAGGCGGCGTATCCCGCGATGCTGGTGAAAACCTCGTTCCACGACAGTCAAGTCATGTACTGGGAACCCGCAAAATACGTCGCCCGCCTGCGCCCCCTGAAAACCGACGACAACGCCCTGCTGCTCGTCACCAACATGTCCGCAGGCCACGGCGGCGCATCGGGCCGCTACGACTACCTGAAAGAAGTCGCCCTCGATTACGCGTTTTTGCTGTGGCAGCTGGGTGTTGAACCCTAACATTTTCCCCTCTCCCCTTGCGGGAGAGGGTTAGGGTGAGGGGTAAGCCCGTCAGGGCGTCATTTAAGTTCCTCATCAGACGCGCGGACGCGCTTACCCCTCACCCTCCCATGCCTCGCGGCGCGGGCCCCTCCCTCTCCCTCAAGGGGCGAGGGGATTACAAACAATAAGAAACCCGCCAACCGGCGGGTTTCTTA
>JAYUPV010000255.1:0-5733 GCA_043759865.1 Alphaproteobacteria bacterium
CCATCCCCAAACAAATCGCGCCCGTCGCCGAAATCCCCGTGCTCGGTACAGGCAAGACGGACTACGTGAAGTTGCAGAAGATTGCGGCGGCTTAAAAACTGAACCTGTCCGGCACGCGGGAGCCGGTGGAGATTTTCTTTTTCGATTGCAGGGTCAGCTCGCCCAAGGCCGTGATGCCGAATTTCTTTTCGAACAGGCCTTCTTTTTCCAGCACGCGCGCAGTGGCGTTGAAGCCACCGCTAGACGCGATGGCAAGCGCGCTTTCCAGCCACATTTTTCCCGCGAAATAGAGCCGGAATTTCAGGTAATCGGAAATGTTGCGGGTATCGAGCGCCAGCGGCGCTTTGTCGTTCAGATAATGGATATTGGCGACCGAGCCGTCGAGCGATACAGTCTCGGCGGGCAGGCGCACATACCACAGCAGGGGCTGCACGGGCATGGGCTTGGTGATGGAAACCAGCACGCCGCCCGGATAAAAGGAAAGCGGTATGGTTTCGACAATGCTGTCGTCGGGGCTGAAACGGTAAACCGGCTCGACGCCGTTGATGGCGCGTACGAGAGCCAGTTTTTCGTCTGCGGTTGCTGTCTTCCAGTCCATTTTGCGCCTTGCGCTTTCGCCTGTTTCTCCCAATAATAGGGCATAAACCCAATAAAAGACAAGCAATGACCGAAATCCGTTTTTACCATCTCAGCGCCAAGCGCCTCGATCAGGCGCTGCCCGAAATCGTTTCCAAGGCGGTGGAGCGGCAGTTTCGCGTGGTCGTCAAGGCCGGCAGCCGCGAGCGCGTCGAGGCGCTGGATAGCGCGTTGTGGACGTTTGATCCGGGCAGTTTCCTGCCGCACGGCTATGTGAAGGACGGCACGGAAAAAGACCAGCCCGTCTGGCTGACCGAAAACGACGAGAACCCGAACGGCGCGACGGTGCTTGTGCTGGCGGACGGCGCGGTGTCGGACGGCATCGGCGCATATAAATTGTGCTGCGAAATTTTTGACGGCAATGACGATCAAGCCGTCGCCACCGCACGCACGCGCTGGAAGCAATATAAAGACCAAGGCCACACCACCGTCTATTACCAGCAAGACGATGGCGGCAAGTGGCAGCAAAAACAATAATTTTTTATGGGAGATTTGAAATGTCCATTCCGCGTATCAGCCTTCATGTCGCTGTCGTGGCACTTTTCGCCTTTGCGGGCGGGTTTGCCGCGCAAACGCTGATGGGTTCGTCAGCCGCGCGCGCGCAATACGAGATACAGGACCAGTCAACGGGTGCCGCCATTACCTCTGTCACGCCACCCGCGCCGAACTACCTCGAGCTGCGCGACGGCAAGAATAAAAAAGGCATCACCACCTATGTCATGGACGGCCAGCCGGGGCAGATTTTCTACGGTGAAAACGGCCAGATGCGTCTGCAGATGGGCACGTACAGCGCCAAGGGCGAGCGCGGTCTGCCGCTGTTCGGGCTTTCCGACACCCAGGGCAAGCTCCGCCTGCTGTTCCGCCTCGCGGGGAAAAACGAATCTCCCGTGATTATCATGAAGGACACCAACGGCCGCGACCGCCTTGTCATGGGGCTTGATATTGACAAACCCTCGCAGGAGCCGTTCCTTGTCGTGAAAGACATCACCGGCAAGGGCGTCGATTTCATCAGCGGCGAGGCGGTCAAGAAGTAGAAGAACCCAGGCATTAAAAAACCCGCCTTGAATTTATCAAGGCGGGTTTTTTTAATTTTATGCGGGAAGGTTACTTGCCAGCGGCGGCAACCAGCGGAGCGGTCGAAGGTTCAAGCGACTTCGCGAAGGTCTTGTCCATGTTCTGGACCTGGCCCTTGAAGGTCTTGAGTTCTTTACCGCCGAGGGTACGGCCGCCTGCAACCTTCACGGTCGCGGGGTTGACTTGCTTGCCGCCCATCAGGATTTCGTAGTGCAGGTGGGGGCCGGTGGAACGGCCCGTGGTGCCGACATAACCGATAACCTGACCCTGCTTGATGCGGGTGCCGGCGCGCACGCCTGCCTTAAAGCCGTTCATGTGTGCGTAAGCGGTTTCGAGACCCGCGCGGTGGCGGATACGCACATAGTTGCCGTAGGACGAGAACTTGCCCGCCTTTTCGATCACGCCGTCGCCTGCGGCATAGATGGGCGTGCCGCGGGGCGCGCCGAAGTCGATGCCTTTGTGCATTTTGTTATAGCCCAGCACCGGATGGCGGCGGACACCGAACTTGGAGGTGATGCGCGCGCCGTCGATCGGCGTTTTCATCAGGGGCTTTTTCGCGGATTGGCCGGTCGGGTCGAAATATTCGGCGTCGCCGCGTGCGTCCTCGAAGCGGTAGAGGGGCAGCATGCGTTCTGACAGCGCGAGTTTCGCGAACACGATCTCGCCTTTGTTCGACACCACGCGGCCGTCATCGGTCACATACTGTTCGTACATCACTTCAAAGCCGTCGCCCGGCTGGATTTCGCGCTGGAAGTCGACGCCCCATGAATACATTTTGATGAGGTCGAGGATGACGTGGTCAGGCACGCCTTGTTCCTTGGCGTCGACATAGAGCGAGGAGTCGATCTTGCCCTTGAAGGCTTTTGATTCTTTATGAACGGCCTTGGCTTCGGTGTTGACCTTGAAGCTGCCGTCTTCGCCACGGTTCACGACCAGCGCATTGATGCTGTCGCGCTCGATGCGCAGGCCCACGAATTTCGGGTCGGCGATGGCGGGGTCTTTATGAAAGAAAACCGTCACCTGGTGGCCGGGGTTCAGGTCGCGCGGGTCGTAAACCTTGCGCAGCGCCTGAATCGCGCCATAGGCCTGATCGCGCGGAACATCGTTTTTCACGAGCAATTCCATCAGCGTATCGCCCTTGCCGACCTGCAGCTGTTTTTCCTGATCGAGAATCGCGGTCAGCTCTTTGCTTGTGCCTTCCAGCAGCTTGGTGATGCCGGACTGTATATAAGAAAGCTGGGCGGGCAGGACAGGCTCGGGCAGCGGCGCTGCGACGAGCTTCGGTTTCGCTGCCGGGGTTTCTCCGGCTTCGCTGAACTGGTAGGACGGCGCCGAGGGCTTGGCGTCAAAGGCGTCCTTCAGGTTCAAAACTTCATAGCCATGCGGCGCAAGTGCGGCGGTCATGGGCTGGGGAGCGGCGACGGGCGCTTCGGCCACAATCACGGCTTCGGGTGCTGCGGGTTGCTTTCCTGCAAGGAAGGCGTAGGAAGCGCCTGCGGCAAGAACGGTGAAAACGATGTGGCGCAGGCCAAAGCGGCGTTTGCGGAACATACGAGCGCGGGGTGACGTGAAATGCAGCAAGTCTGGAACTTTCTTGTCGTTGCAGCGATGCGTGAGTGAACACGAGAACGGAGTCTAAATCAAGTCGCGCGGAAAAACCGAATGGTTAACGCCCAGACCCATAATATAATATATTTTCCTTCCCAATCAAAAAGAAAACGCTGAATCAATACCATAATGAATTAACCACTCGTTCCACCTCTGTTTCAAGGCAACAAATATTTTTCACAAAGATGTATTTATGGAACATGACGCTTGTGGCGTATATATAAATGTGTACGATGCCCCGAATGACTGCCATAAGGTGATTCAAAAGCTATGACCACTGCGCAAGGCAAAAGCCAAGAGGACACAAACGCCATGACCAACGCGAGCACGCTTATGAAAGGCAAGCGCGGCCTGATTATGGGGGTCGCCAATGACCGCTCGATTGCCTGGGGCATCGCGGAGATGGCGCACAAGCATGGCGCAGAGCTTGCCTTCACCTTTCAGGGCGATGCGCTCGAAAAACGCGTACGCCCGCTCGCCGCCAGCGTTGAATCAAAAATCGTCGTCCCCTGCGACGTCACCGATCATAAAAGCATCGACGCCACTTTCGCCGCTGTCGAGAAAGAATGGGGCAGCCTAGATTTCGTGGTGCATGCCATCGCCTATTCCGACAAGAACGAGCTGGACGGCCTTTACCTGAATACCACGCGCGACAATTTCCTGAAGACGATGGATATTTCTGTCTATTCCTTCACCGCTATTGCCCAGCGCGCTGTGCCGCTCATGAAAAACGGCGGCAGCCTGCTGACCATGACCTATCACGGCGCTGAACGCGTGATGCCGCATTATAACGTCATGGGCGTGGCAAAGGCCGCGCTCGAGGCATCGGTGCGTTACCTTGCCTCCGATATCGGCAAAAACAACATCCGCGTGAACGCGATTTCGGCAGGCCCGATCAAGACGCTCGCGGCTTCCGGCATCGGCGATTTCCGCTATATCCTGAAATGGAACGAGCTGAACGCCCCCTTGCGCCGTAACGTCACCACGCAGGATGTGGGCGGCGCCGGCTTGTTCCTTTTGTCCGACCTCGGCGCGGGCGTGACGGGCGAAGTGATGTATGTCGACAGCGGCTACAACACCGTCGGCATGGTCGCGGTCGACAGCGCCAAGCAGACGGCGGAGCTGCTGCAAGGCATTTCCGGCTGATGTCTGCCAACACCTTCGGTACATTGTTCCGTTACACCACCTGGGGCGAGAGCCACGGCCCGGCGATCGGCTGTGTGGTTGATGGCGCGCCGCCGAGAATCGCGCTTACCGAAGCCGACATCCAGCATTACCTCGACCGCCGCAAGCCCGGGAAAAACCGCTTCATGACCCAGCGCAAGGAAGCGGATGTGGTCAAGATTTTGTCCGGCGTGTTCGAGGGACAGACGATTGGCACGCCGATATCGCTGCTCATCGAAAACACTGATGCGCGCTCGAAAGACTATACCGACATTAAGGACAAATACCGCCCCGGCCATGCCGATTTCACCTATGACGCCAAATACGGCATCCGCGACTATCGCGGCGGCGGCAGGTCTTCGGCGCGCGAAACGGCATCACGGGTGGCGGCAGGCGCGGTTGCGCGTAAAATCCTCGAATCACAAATCGGCGCAGGCGTTAAAATCCGCGCGGGCGTTATTCAGGTCGGCCCCCACAAAATAAACCGCGACAACTGGGACTGGGCTGCTGCCGAAGAAAACGATTTCTTCACGCCCGACAAAGCTATTATCCCGGTTTGGGAACAGTTCCTCGACGACACGCGTAAAAAAGGCTCGAGCGCCGGCGCGATTGTCGAAGTGGTCGCAAGCGGCATCCCCGCTGGTCTTGGCGCGCCCGTCGCCGACAAGCTTGAAGCCGGTCTTGCAAGCGCGCTTATGGGCATCAACGCGGTCAAGGGCGTGGAAATCGGCGCGGGATTTTCTTGCGTCGATATGGGCGGTGAAATAAATTCCGACCAGATACGCATCAAAGACGGCAAGCCGCATTTCCTGTCCAACCACGCAGGCGGCATTCTCGGCGGCATTTCAACGGGGCAGGAAATTGTCGCGCGGCTGGTGTTCAAGCCGACCAGCTCTATCTTGCATCCCATGCAGACAATCGACAGCCATGGTCATGAAACTGAGATTGTGACAAAGGGTCGCCATGATCCTTGCGTCGGCATTCGCGGCGCGCCGGTTGCCGAAGCGATGATGGCGATTGTGTTATGCGACCATCACTTGCGAAACAAAGCCCAGAATAAATAACAAAAACCTGAGTCAAATCAGATTCTTGTGGAGACTTGTTCATGCTTCACCGAATCGGTGAGTCACAAGACTCTGCAATGCCTCGACAAATTTTTTAGGGACTCTCCATAAAAGACGGCGCTATATTTCCGGAGTCACATCGGTAACATATTGGTATTAAAAGATATTTTTGTATTCTGAACGGGCG
>JAYUPV010000256.1:0-11713 GCA_043759865.1 Alphaproteobacteria bacterium
CATGTTCGAGCATTCAATTGAGAAAATCGTGGCGCTCGCCATCCTGATGCCCATTGTGGCAAGCATGGGTGGCAATGCGGGCACGCAGGCGCTCGCCGTTCTCATCCGCGCCCTTGCCACCAAGGAGGTTTCCGCCGCAAACGCGCTGCGCGTGGTGGGCAAGGAATGCCGTGAACAGGTTGATGACCAGCCAGGACGAGCGCGACCGCGCGGTGAGATAGATGGAACGGTTGATGTCGCTGTCGCTCACGCCCCCGAGTTTCAGGAAGTCTTCCTCCGCCATCTCGTCGATCACGTCGACGATGTCGTCGACGGTGATAACGCCGATAAGCCTGCTGTCTTCGTCCACCACGGGTGCGGACAAAAGGTCTTTGCGCCGGAACTGGAACGCCACCTGTTTCCTGTCCATGGTGACGGGGATGGTGACGTGTTCTTCACCCACCAGCGTGTCGACCTTCACGGCGCGCTGGGCGCACAGTACGCGGGAGAGTGTGACCGCGCCCACAAACCGGTGCGTGGGGTCGACAATGAAGATGTCGTAAAACTTTGCAGGCAGTGCGTCGGAAGCGGCGCGCAGGTAATCGACGATTTTACCGACCGTCCAGAACTGCGGGATGGCGACGAATTCGCGCTGCATCAGACGGCCTGCGCTGTCCTCGTCGAAGGTCAGGCCTTCCTCGACTGCCGCGCGCACACGGCGCGAGAGGTGGCGCATGATGTCGTGGCGGCGTTCTTCGTCAAGGTCGTCGATCAGGCGGATGGCATCGTCCGATTCAAGCTCGTTCACAAGCCCCGCGATATGCGCGCCGGTCATGTGCTCGAACAGGTCGTTGAGCATCTCGTGGTCGAGATAGGAAAAGGTTTCGGGGTTGATGACGGATTCGAGAATTTCGACCAGCTGGTGGCGTTGCTCCGCGCCAACCTTCACGAACAATTCGGCGGCATCGGGCGCAGACAAATCGCGGCATAGCTCCTGAATGCGGTCGGTGTAGTGATGGCCGAGCAGTTCCAGAATTTCGGCAATGAAGTCGTCCGACAAGCCCACCTGATGGGCGTCGTCGGGAGGGGCCTGCTGCTCCGGGGCGTGTTCCTGTGCGCGCCCTTCTTTTTCGAGGTCTTCTTCCATCACACTCTTTTTTTGTTTTTAGCTGTGCTTGGTTTTAAGGCGGGTTACCTTCAGGCGGGACTTGTTCGGGTCTTCGTTTTCACGCATCTGCGCGGTCGCGGAGGCATAGGCCGTCGCGTTTACAATGCCGCGCGCGGTGACCGAGGGAATAAGAATATGCGCGGGCTTGGTGGTGCCAAGCAGCAGCGGGCCGACCGCAATACCGTCCGACAGCGTTTTCAGCATGTGGAAAGTAATGTTCGCGGCATCCATATTTGGCATGATGAGCAAATTCGCCTGACCCTTCAGTTCCGAATTGGGGAACATCATGGCGCGCACTTCTTCATCAAGCGCGGCAGAGGCGGTCATTTCCCCTTCGCATTCAAGGCCGGGGGAACATTCTTTGATCAGCTGCGTTGCCTTGCGCATCTTGATTGTCTCCGCCCGCTCGGCGCTGCCGAAATCGGAATGCGACAACAGCGCAACCTTGGGCGTGATGCCGAAACGGCGTACTTCCTCCGCCGCCATCAGTGTCATATCGCACAGTTGTTCTGGCGTGGGGTCATGGTTGACGAAGGGGTCGCACAGGAAAAACGTGCCTTTGTTGATGATCATCACGGCAAGCGAGGCATAGGTTTCCGTGCCGGGCGCATGGCCGAGAATGTCGGTGACGTATTTAAAATGGCGGTCAAAACGCCCGACCGTGCCGCAGATCAGCGCGTCGGCGTCTTCTTTGTAAACCATCAGCGCGGCAATGACGGAGTTGCGCGTACGCACCATCTGTTTCGCAATTGCAGGCGTCACGCCCTTGCGCTCCATCAATTGATGATAGGTCGCCCAGTAGTCGTTATAGCGCGCATCGCTCTCGGGGTTGACCAGTTCGAAGTGAACGCCCTTTTTCATCCGCAGGCCGAGTTTTTTGATGCGGCGGAGGATAACTTCTTCGCGGCCGATGAGAATGGGTTTTGCAAAACCTTCATCGACGGCGGTCTGTGCTGCGTGCAGCACGCGCGTGTCTTCCCCCTCGGCAAAAGCGATGCGTTTGGGGTTCGCGGCCGCGCGGTCGTAAATCGGGCGCATCAACTGGCCGGACTTGAAAACGTATTTCAGAAGGCTTTCGCCATACGCCTCGAAATCGGCAATCGGCCGCGTGGCGACACCTGAATCCATCGCGGCCTGTGCGACGGCCGGCGGCAGGCGCAGGATAAGGCGTGAATCAAACGGCTTCGGTATCAGGTATTCGGGGCCGAATTGCAGCGCGTCCTCGCCATACAGCGCCGAAACTTCGGCGGTGGGCTCTTCAAGGGCAAGCTCGGCAATCGCCTTGACGCAGGCGAGCTTCATTTCTTCGTTGATGGTGGTCGCGCCCACATCCAGCGCACCCCGGAACAGGAAGGGGAAACAAAGCGCGTTGTTGACCTGATTTGTGTAGTCGGAACGGCCTGTGCAGACCACGGCATTCGGTTTCGCCGCGCGCGCTTCTTCGGGCATAATTTCAGGCACGGGGTTGGCAAGCGCCATGATAAGGGGCGCATCGGCCATCAGTTTTACCATGTCGCCGGTCAGCACCTTGGGCGCGGAAAGGCCGAGGAAAACATCGGCGCCACCGATAACTTCCTTCAGCGTGCGGGCAGGGGTGTCGACGGCGTATTGTTCCTTTTCCGCATCCATATGCACGTTGCGCCCGCGCCAGACAACGCCCTCGCGGTCGGTCAGGATGATGTTCTTTTTCGGCAGGCCGATAGCCACCAGCAGGTTGACGCAAGCCATGGCGGCAGCGCCCGCGCCCGAGGTGACGAGCTTGACCTTTTTAATGTCGCGGTTTGCGTATTTCAGCCAGTTGGTAAACGCCGCACCGACGATGATAGCTGTGCCGTGCTGGTCGTCGTGGAACACGGGGATTTTCATGCGCGCCTTCAAGCGTCGTTCGATTTCAAAACACTCGGGCGATTTGATGTCTTCGAGGTTGATGCCGCCGAAGCTCGGCTCCAGCGCCGCGATAATCTCGACAATCTTGTCGGTGTCTTTGCAGTCGATCTCGAGGTCGATGGCGTCGATGCCCGCGAATTTTTTGAACAAGACAGCCTTGCCCTCCATCACCGGCTTTGCGGCAAGCGGCCCGATATCGCCAAGGCCAAGCACGGCGGTGCCGTTGGTGATGACCGCCACAAGATTGCCGCGCGCGGTGTATTCGGACGCGCAGGCGGGGTTGGCGGCGATTTCCTCGCATGGCGCTGCCACGCCCGGCGAATAGGCAAGCGACAGGTCGTATTGCGATACAAGGTTCTTGGTGGGCGTGATCGAGACTTTACCCGCGCCGTTCGGCCCGCGATGGTATTCGAGAGCGGCTTCGTACAGCTTGTCTTTCTTGAGGACCATGGCGGGATCTCCGGTTGAAGCGGGCGGCGGAAAAAATGCGCCCTAAACCTTTGAAAACGATAGCATGGTTTTCAGGTGATTGGGACTTGAAAAGGAAATCCCCCTGCGCTGCAAAACAGCACGAGGGGGGATTTAGGAATAATAATGGTGCGGTCGAAAAGACTCGAACTTTCACGGGTCGCCCCGCTACCACCTCAAGGTAGTGCGTCTACCAATTCCGCCACGACCGCAACGGGGTAGTCAAGTTACCGTATTCCAATACCAGATTGGATTTTTAAATGCAAGTACAAGGGTAAAAGGCCTTAATTCGGCTTTACGGGCTTGGTCGGGCCGGGTTTCGGCTTGGCCGCCGCCGGTTGCGGCTTCGGTTCGTCTTTCGGCTTGGCCGCCAGAATCGAGCCCTTTTTCTCCGCGCGGGAGAAATAGATGTCGTCGAGCCCCTCGCGGAACTTCTCGGGCAGCAGGCGATAGGCCGCCATGAAGTGGTGTTTCGGTTCTTCGCCGGGGGGCGTCGCGCGGTATTTCAGCAGCGATTCCTCCATATCCTTGAGAATCAGGAAGGCGGTGTCGAAATTCATTTCCATCGCTTCGCCGGTCGGCTTGCGCCCCGCATGTTTTTCACAAGCTGCCTGAAAGGCGAGGCTGACTTTTTGCAGGCCGTAGGTCACGTTACGCATATTGTGCTTGGACGATATCGTCCAATGGCCGAATTTGCCGCGTTTTGCAGTGAACTGGATGGTTTTGTCGGTGCCTTCGAGGTCGGGAACGGGCAGTTGGCGCGTGACCATCCAATCGACCTGATCGAAAGAATCGGCAGCCTTGTTGAACAGTTTGCGCAGCATAAAACCTCCTCGTTAATTTACAGAATCTTGTAAATTTAAATCAATTTGGGCAATGGAGACCTAATTTTTGTAGATATACCCGCCCGATATGTCAAGGGGGCTTTTCAACAGGGGCGGTCTGTATTATGTTACGTTCATTCAATTTTATACTACGGAAAGTGATTTCAAAATGGCCCTCGCGCAAAAAGCCGCGACCAAAACCGGCGCATCCAAACCTGTTCCCAAAAAAGTCGACTGGCATTCCGAAGACCGCCCGGTCGCCTATGACCGCGCGCTTGCCTTCATGGAGGCAAAGGCCGCCATGATCCGCGACAAGGGTGACAACGAATATGTCTGGTTGCTCGAACACCCGCCGGTCTACACCGCCGGCACCAGCGCCGACCCCAAAGATTTGCTGCAGCCGAAATTCCCCGTTTACAACGCAGGTCGTGGCGGCCAGTACACCTATCACGGCCCCGGCCAGCGCATTGCCTATGTCATGCTCGACCTGCAAAAGCGTAACCCCGATCTGAAAGATTACATCTTTAAGCTCGAACAATGGGCGATAGAAACGTTCAAGGTTTTTGAAGTCAGCGGCGAACGGCGCGAAGGCCGCATCGGCGTGTGGGTCGACATGAAGCCCTTTGGCGGCGCACGCGGTGCCGAAGCCAAAATCGCCGCTGTCGGCGTGCGTGTGAAAAAATGGGTCACCTATCACGGCATCGCAATCAACGTGAACCCCGACCTCTCTCACTACAGCGGCATCGTGCCTTGTGGCATTACAGACCAAGGCGTCACTTCCCTTGCCAAACTCGGCATCAAAGTCACCCCGCAGGAAGTCGACAAAGCCCTGAAAGCGAACTGGGAAAAGGTTTTCGGGTAGTTAGAATTCTCAAGTAAAATCGTTATCATCTATTGGGGAGCATTATTTTATGACCGCGACTGATGATGCACATTCAAAAATGTACTTAACATTTTCCATGCAATGGGAATCCGCTTTTAATGACGCGAAATTTGAGGATGCCCTAGAAATAGGAATTAAGGCTTATTACACCTTTCGTGATAAGAAAGATAAAAAATGGTCGGATGCGTCCTTGAATCTTGTGGCCGTCACTATTCCGAGCGTTTTAACGGGTAAAGACCCTATGGACATGCCAAAAGGCGGGCTACAGTGCTCTTTCTGTGGCAAGAACACCAAAAACATCGTTGCCGGTGCTGATGTCTTCATTTGTGATGGCTGTGCAGACCTCTGCTCTGATATTTTTAAAAAGAAAAAGGCTGAATCAAAAGATTAGACTTACTCTGCCCGCACAGCCTTTCCTTTTTACCATCACGGGTACTCGCAACGCCCCAGCAGCATATAGGGCAGGGCGACAAGCACGACAGCCGTTGTCACCTGCAGCACCAGTCGCTTGCTCAACTGCGGGTCAATCTTGCCTTCGCGTCTTTGCTTCAGCAACCTGAAAAGAGACATGACGCACAGGCAGACAAGCACAAACCCCCTAGCTTCGAAAATGGATAAAACATGCAGCGCGGCGCAAGCGAAGTGGCATGAGCCGCCCCCGCGCTGGAAAGAAAAATATAAGTAACGAAAGCGATAAAGCGCAGCATGTTCATTCCACCTTAAACCTCACAATATTCCCCGACTTTTCCATTGTGGCGTTGTCTTGCAGGTAGCCGATGACTTCTTTGCCGTCGGGCGATCATGAGACGTCGGCGGCGATTGCTTTGCCTTTTATAAACTCCGGCGAGCCTTGCTTGTTGAACCATGTCAGGCGGCGTTTGTTGGTGCCGTCTTTGTCCATCAACTACCAGTCGGTTTTCACGAACGCGCCTTTTTGCGAGCCGCCGTTGTCGGCGCTGCTCATCCAGATGATTTTTGAACCGTCGGGGGAAAACTGCGCGTGTTCGTCCCAGATTTCTTTTGTTTCGTCGGTCAGCACCGTCAATGTTTCATCGGCGGGGTTGTATTTATAGATATCGAAATGTTTGCTCTTTTTATCCTTGCGGAGTCCGGTGAATAAAATCTCGGCATCATCGGGCGAGAAGCTGTGGGTTTCATACCACTGCATATCGCCGGGGGTGAGGGTGCGGATGTTCGAGATGACGGGGCGGTTTCCGCTTTCGCTGAAATCCGCGAGCCGCATGACCCATTGTCCGGTGGGCATGGGCTTGGTGTCGGTCATCTCCGCCCACAATAGTTTTGTGCCGTCATGCGAGAAATGCGGGTGCAGCACGCCCTTGCCTTTGCCGAGATCGGTCAGCTGCCATGCGCCTTTGCCGTTTGCCGCGACCACCCAGATGTTGTTGTTCACGCCCGCACCGGGGCCGGTATAGAGCTTGTACAGCGAACCCCAGAACGGCAGTTTTATTTTGTCGTCGAGAGACTGGTACACGATATATTGCCCCGACGGGTGCCAGGCGGGGTTGCCGTTGTGCAGCTTGGGGAATCCTTTGCCGCAGGTCAGGCATTTCTGGTGCATGGCGTTGTCTTCCATCGTCCAGACCTGAAACCAGCCGTTTACCAGCCGGTCGAATGCAATGCGGCCGTCGCTGTGCCAGTCCACGCGGACGACATCGTCGCGCAGCAAAAAGGTAATCGGGGTTTCTGCGCGCACAGGCAGCGGGAGCAGGAATAAGAGCAGGGCAAGAACAAGGCGCATCGGTTTTCTCCTGCCGCAAGTTTAGGTCGAATCATCCGTATTTCAAATAAACACGATTCGAGCATATGCTGCAGCGCACCATGATACCGTTACCCTCTACGAGACCTTAAATAGCGATTTGGCGAAGAATTCGGCGGAATAACGCAACATAGTTACAAGATTATCGGATTGTGTTTAGGAAAATATCTGTTATCTTGTGCTCAAGATCAGAATATCAGTTACGGGAGTACGGGCTTTGGCAAAACGAGTCGCTGCCGATACGATTACCCAAATCACTGGCGCCGCGGGGTTCCGCGAGCAGCTTGGTGTTCCGTCTCCCGCCCCCACCGCCCAAGAAATTATCGAAAAAACCAGAGAGCGTCTGAAGAAAGAAGTCATCGCCGCCGATGCCTATCTCGACGCCGCCGACCCCGAAAACGAGCGCACCATCGAGGCGCGCCAGAAAGACGTGCTGCAGGCCGGCGAAAACCTGAAAATGTTCGAAGATCTGCTGAAAACCGTGCCCGTCGGCTTCAAGCTCGCGCCGGTTTTTTACTCGCGCATCACGATGGAAGAAAACAACGCCATCAAGGAACAGTATTCTTTCCACGTCCGCCCCCGCTTCATGAAATTCGTCGGCGAGAATTACGGCGCCGACCTCAAAGCCCTCGGCGTTTCCGATGAGGGCATCGAGCGTATGAAAGGCGGCCTCGACCCCGAGGACGCGAACGGCAACAAATACATCCTGAACGTCGATCACATCATCGAGCGCGCGGGCTCGGGCAAAATGGGCAAGACCCCGAGCGTCGACCCCGACCAGCCGGGCGCGAAGCCGACGCTTGAAATCAACCATTTCGGCAACTTCGTTTTGCTGCCGGAAACCGTGCATGAATACAAAAACAAGCTGAACGACCTGCAGCTCGCCTCCGACATGCCCTTCGGCAAGGGCAAGTGGATCATCATGATGGTCCCCGAACGCGATGCGGTGCACCACGGTTTTGTCGCCCAGCCCCAGCCCGCCGGCAGCAAAATGGCCAGCATCACGGGCCATCCCGCAGGCCAGCGTCATAACGAATACATTGTTGAGGTCACATCGAAGCTGCTCGCCGAGATGAAAGACACCGGCACTATCCGTCCCATCGTGCGCGGTCTTGTTGCCGAAGCCGATCAGGAAGGCAAGACCGTCGCTGAAATGGCCGACCTCGAAGCCCGCCAGAAAAAACCTGGCCTGCGCCAGAAATTCAACGCTGCCGTGGCGAAAGACCCGCAGATGGACATGATCGTCAACGGCCTTGTCCGCCCTGCTGTGAAAGATGTCGCCGAAAACGTGTCGCAGCTGTTCAGAAAATTGTCGCGCGATACGTCAGACCGCTACAAGGAACAGGCCTTCTGGGATTTCGCCCGCTTCTTCCGCTCCGCCGCCGTGAAGGAATTGCGTCAGGATGTGGAAGCGCTGCCGGTGGTCGAAGCCGCCGACATGGTGCGTACCTTCAACCTGCTTGAAAAAGACATCAACGCCCTTGCTGATCGTCTTGATGCCGCAGGGAAAGCGCGCCGCGCCGCAAACCCGAACCCGGTATCTTCGAACGACAATAGCGGCAAGAAGCCCTTCCGCAAGCCGGGCGGCGGCAATGGCGGCTCCCGCGTCAAGCGTCCGGGCGAGCGTAACTAAGACTCGGAACTGAAATCTTCTTAACGCACAAAAAACTACGCCACCCCCGCCTTGTGCGGGGGTCCAAAAGCGCGTCTGTGCGTCCGTCATGTAACTTAGCCATATGACGGCCATCTTGGATGCCCGCACAAGGCGGGCATGGCGATGATATGAATGTTTCTGAGGTTAACCCAATCAGGGTTTCGGCGGATTCTTCAATACCGGATGCCGGTTGATATAGGCCGCAGGCACGACGTCGGGCGAGAACCAGCGCGTACCGGTGAACACTGCCCTGCCGAAAGCCTCGATGACGAAAGTCGCATACAGAAATTCCCCTGCCGCTAAATTCTTGTACCGTAAATGCCCGGCCAGTCCGCCCAGTATTTCAGTGCCGTTGCTGGTCGAGTAGGCGGGGTTCTCGCGCGGCGACAAGGCAAGCGTGCCGCCCTTCACGCCGTTGCTGTAGAACACTGCGTCGATATATTTCTCGCCCTTTTGCTGTTTGCCAAGGCGCGCGTCTATCCCGACTGTCACGCCACGCAGCTGCAGGTATTCAAGGTCTTCGGTTTTGACGCGTGACATACGCACCCGCAGCATCTCGGCATAGCCTTCGGCGCTGGTGTCAAAAAAAGCGGCGGAAGAATCGATCAGGGATTTGATGATTTCGGGCTTGCGCGCAAGCTCCTCCGTACCCTCGCCTCTCGACAGGTGGTTGAAAAGGTTACGCAGGCCGGATTTGATACGATCGGCTATTTTCATGACATGACCGTAGCAAAAAGACAACATTATGTCAAACAATCAAAGCTGTAACCTGTTTTTACTGGCAGGGAGGCTCTCTATATGTTAATAAATAGCCGGTTTCATTCAGGGAGATAACCCATGACCGTCCGGAAACTTGCCGTCCAGCAGCAGGAAGCCCCCATCGATATCGAGGCGCTCTGCCAGAAATTCATCAGCCGCAAGGCGCGCATCGGCGTGGTCGGTCTTGGCTATGTAGGGCTGCCGCTAGCCTGCGCCATTTGCACGGAAAATTTCCAGGCCGTCGGTTTCGACATTGACGACAACAAGATTCAAAAGCTCCGCCGTGGCGAGTCCTATATCGGCAACATCCACAACGACAAAGTATCGACCTTCGTCAAGGGCGGTCTGCTGGTCCCCACCAGCGATTTCAGCCAGCTCGAAGAAGTTGACGCTGTGCTGTTGTGCGTGCCGACGCCGCTGAACAAGAACCGCGAACCGGACATGACCTATGTGGTCAAGACCGCAGAAACTGTCGCGAAGCACCTGCGCCGTGGCCAGCTTATCGTCCTTGAATCGACCACCTATCCCGGCACCACGCGCGACCTTATCGCGCCGATCCTTGAACAAGCGACCGGCATGAAATCGGGCGTCGATTTCTTCCTCGCCTTCTCGCCCGAACGCGAAGACCCGGGCAACGCGAAATACCATACCGCCGTTATTCCCAAGGTTATCGGCGGCGAAGGCCCTGATGCTTTGAGGCTGGCGCAAACCATGTACGACCAGTTCCTCCAAAAGACCGTGGCTGTTTCATCCACCGCGACCGCCGAAGCCGTAAAGCTGACTGAAAACGTTTTCCGCTCGGTCAACATCGCGCTGGTGAATGAACTGAAAGTTATCTATGACGCCATGGGCATCGACATCTGGGAAGTCATCGAAGCTGCAAAAACGAAGCCGTTTGGTTATATGCCTTTCTATCCGGGCCCCGGCCTTGGCGGGCACTGCATTCCCATCGACCCGTTTTACCTGACCTGGAAAGCACGCGAGTTCGGTATCACCACGAAATTCATCGAGCTTGCCGGCGAAATAAATATTTCCATGCCGCGCTTTGTCGTGAATCGCCTTGTCGAGACGCTCGATAGCCGCTTCGGAAAATCCTTGAGCGCTTCCAAAGTCTTGATCCTTGGCATGGCGTACAAGAAAAACGTTGCCGATATCCGCGAAAGCCCTTCCTTTGCCATCATGGATTTGCTGACGGCGCGCAAGGCCGAAATCGCTTTCCATGACCCGTATGTCGATGTTGTCCCGTCGACGCGCGAACATGCGCATTACACCGGTATGAAATCGCAAAACCTGACGCCCGAGGTGGTCGCGGGTTTTGACGCCGTTGTCATCGTGACCGATCATGACGGCGTTGATTATGGTATGGTTGCGGCGAATGCCAAACTCGTGATCGATACGCGTAATGCGCTCGCCACGGCAAAGTTCCGCGATAATATCGTAAAGGCCTGATATCAGCCCTTCTTTTTCCCCGCGCTCTTCGTTAAACTGAATTCAGGGTTAATGGATTCAAGGGGTTGGCGCATGTTTGGTTTAGGGGGTGGCAAGGACAAACCTTTATCCCGCGTTGGCGCCCGCGAAAAAATGAAGATGGCCCGCGCGATTGCGGGCGGCGCTCCCGCCGGCGGCGATAAAGACGCCAAACGTACACCTCCCGGCATTGCCGTCTTTGCCATCTATATCATGTCTACGGCGCTCGCTTACATATTGACCGCAGCCTATATCGAGCAGGGAGGCTTGCGCCTGTCACTCGGCGACCCCGACCTCGACCGCTTGCTTTTCAAGCCGGGCACCCACAACTTTTTTGGCAGTCCCGACCTTGATTACGTGTTTCTTATCGCGCTTCGCGGGTTTGCGATTTTTCTGGCGGCAGGCATCTGGCCCTTCACGACGCTTGTCGTGCAGCGTGCGCTCGATAATGCGCACCTGAACATTTACCGGGCTTTCTGGGGCACGCCGATCGGGCTGACGCTTTTCTTCGTGATCGTGAAGGAATATTTCTGGCCGGCGCTATCCGAGATTCTGAAGCTGGCTTCCTAGCCGGCGGTATTGTGCGTCAATGATTGAACACTTTTGACATGAGGGAAAAATAATGGAAACGGCAATGATGATGGGTGGGCAGCCTCTCTGGGTCTGGGGTGTGTTTTTCGCGGTATTCCTCGGCGTGCTCGTCTTTGACCTGAATGTGGTCAATAAAAAGGATCACGTCATGGGCGCGAAGGAAAGCCTGCGCCTGAGCGCGCTTTACGGCGTTATCGCACTCGCCTTCGGCGGCTGGATATGTGCGCTGGACACGGGAGGGCTTGTCAAAGGCGGT
>JAYUPV010000257.1:0-3650 GCA_043759865.1 Alphaproteobacteria bacterium
ACACCAATTCGCAGATACAGGCCGTGCATATCCACCTGCTCTCGGGCGAGCTTAATCCGGGCTTTGAATTTATCCGCGATGCGCGCAGTTTCCACCCGCATCCGAAAAAAGACATTTACACCGCGCTTGATGAAAACAAGATGGACATCCTCGGCCTCGACATGGGCAACGGCGTCAAGGCCGTTCCCCTGCCGCCCGGTGTGAAAGAGGCGGAACAGCATTTCATGGTCGTGCATCAGGGCTATAAATCTTTCGCAAATTTCATGGCCGAAGGCACCAAGGAAGAAAAGCGCACTTTCTGGAAGACTGTCGCGCAGCTTGCGCTGCCGCTGGTCGAGCAGGGGCATGGCGCGCGCGTGGGCTATTACAATTTCCGGGGCGACCTCGACAAAAAACTCGGCCATATGGCGGTCGAGGTTGCGGGTGGCGAAAATCTGGGGCAGAATGGCTTGAAAAAGCGGTGGTTCGACAATCCAGCGCCCTCCAAATAAGCAAAAAGAAAAGCCTTACCGATGACCAACAAAATCGCCTTTCAGGGCCGCGCGGGCGCGTACTCGCACATGGCCTGCCTTGCCGCCTTCCCGAAGCTCGAACCCCTGCCCTGCCCGACGTTTGCAGACGCGTTCAAGGCAGCTGAAACGGGCAGAGCCGATATCGCGATGATACCGATCGACAACTCCATCGCGGGTCGCGTGGCGGACATCCATCACCTGCTGCCAAAATCGAGCCTTGCCATCATCGGCGAGCATTTCATTCCGGTGAACCATTGCCTGCTGGGTGTCGAGGGCGCGAAAATTTCCAACATCAAAACCGTCTACAGCCACACCCATGCGCTGCCGCAATGCCGGAAAATTATCGCCGAATACGGCTGGAAGCCCGTGGTGTTCGAGGACACGGCGGGCTCGGCGCTGAAAGTGGCCGAGATGAAAGACAAGACACAGGCTGCTATCGCCTCGTCTCTCGCGGCCTCGCTTTACGGCCTGAAAATTTTGAAAAAGAATATCGAGGACGAGGAAGGCAACACCACGCGCTTCATCGCCCTTGCCAAGGCGCCGAAAGCACCGCCCAAGCAAAAGGGCAAAAAATATGTGACCTCGATTTTGTTCAAGGTCCACAATATTCCGGCGGCGCTTTACAAGGCGCTCGGCGGTTTTGCCACCAACGGCATCAACATTTTGAAACTTGAAAGCTATCTCGAGGGCAACAAGTTCCACTCGGCGCAGTTCTATTGCGAGTTCGAAAGCCATCCGGAAGATATTTCGTTCCAGTACGCGATTGACGAGCTGCGCTTTTACGCCGCCGATATCCGCATGCTCGGCACCTACCCGATGCACGCTTATCGCCGGAAATAGTTGACATAACTTGCCAAGTTTTTCCGTGCCATCCCGGAAAAGCCATGCTAGTTTTTGACCAGACGGAATTTCACCGAGGGGACACCCGACCATGGCCACCTATTCCCAGCTTGCCGCCAAACTGCTGCGCGACGCCGCCACATTCTTCCGCAATGTGGGCGCGCAGAACGAACCCCTGAAAGAGCAAATGAACGACAACGCGTCGGTCTATGATCAAGTCGCTGATCTCGTTGAGAAAGACCCCATGGGCGTGCTCGACCTCGGCGACGAAAAAGAAGCGAAGAAATAATCCCCCGATCTTAACTCCCGTAACCGCGTCACGCGCTGCTTGTTTATATGGCGCAGTGATTCCGCGCCTGCTACACTCAAGACGGGTTTTTTGGGTTTAGCTGTCTCACCACCGCTGCGGGGGTTCATGGGGTTATTTTCGCGTAACACGTCACGTAAGCTTTCAATCAAGTCACGCAATGCCAAGCCGCCGCTGCTGCCAGCCAGCATGCAGGGTTTTCTGGCGCGCCGCCTGACCGATGCGGGCGGCATTGCCTTCACCAGTCTCGGGCTCTGCCTGTTCGCGTCGCTTGCGACGTATGACGCGAAAGACCCGTCACTGAATACTGCCGGCACGAACGCGGGCGTGCACAACATCATGGGCAAAAGCGGCGCTTATGCTGCCGACCTTTTACTGCAAACGCTCGGCATGGCGGCGGCGCTGATTGCGCTTGCCTTCGCTGTCTGGGGCTGGCGCATTGTGAAGCGCAAGCCGCTGCATAAACTGGGCGCGCGGATTCCGTTGCTGGTTTTGTCGGTGCTGCTGGGGGCTATCGCTTTTGCGCGCATTCCCGCTTTTGAATCCATGGGCATCGGCGCGTATCTTGGCGGCTCGGCCGGCGCGCTGATTTTCAACGCGCTCGGCAACCATCTGCAGGGCTGGCTTGGCACGATGGCATTTTTGTTTGTCGCGGTTTCGGCCGGCACGCTCGGCGCTTTTGCCTATGTGCTTGCCCTTGGCATCAGCCTTCCCGAATGGATAACAGGCATCGTGCAGACGCGCGACCGCGCGGCCTATGCCGCCGAGCGCACGGGCGCGGCCTTTACCGCCTTCCGCAAATGGCACACGACCTATAGCAGCGAAGACGCGGCAAAACCGAAACGCATCCGCATTTTTGACGACGCCGCGCCCGAGCAGGACAAGGAACAGCGCGTGGATGAAAGCCTGACGGCGAAGCGCAAGCCCGTCGTCGCCCCGCGCGCCGACAAACCCGCGAAGCCGGTGAAGGAAGAAAAACAAAAGAAACTCACCCTGAAATCGCCGGATGAAGAATGGCAGCTGCCGCCGCTCGACCTGCTGCAGGACCGCACGCAGGCCTCCATCGTCAGGCTCGATGAATCAGCGCTGCAAAAAAATGCCGAGATGCTGCAAACAACTCTGGCCGATTTCGGCGTACAAGGCGATATTTTGAAAGTCAGCCCCGGCCCCATCGTCACCCTCTACGAAATGGAACCGGCTCCCGGCACGAAAACCAGCCGCGTTATCGGCCTCTCCGACGACATCGCGCGCAGCATGAGCTCTATCGCCGTGCGCGTCGCGGTCGTGCCCGGCAAAAACGCCATCGGCATCGAACTTCCGAATGCGAAGCGCGAGATGGTGTTCCTGAAGGAACTGCTCGCGACCAGAGAGTCAGAAAAACACACGGCGCGGCTGCCCATCATTCTCGGCAAGAACATCGCGGGCGAACCCATCATTGCCGATCTCGCGCGCATGCCGCACCTGTTGGTCGCAGGCACGACCGGCTCGGGCAAGTCGGTCGCCGTCAATACCATGATTTTGTCGCTGCTCTACCGCCTGTCGCCCGAGCAATGCCGGTTCATCATGATCGACCCGAAGATGCTGGAGCTTTCGGTCTATGACGACATACCGCACCTGTTGACCCCCGTGGTGACGGAGGCGCACAAGGCCGTGACGTCGCTCAAATGGGCGGTGCGTGAAATGGAAGACCGTTACCGCGCCATGTCGAAACTCGGCGTGCGGAACATCGAGGGTTTCAACGACCGCATCCGCGCGGCGCGCGGCACGGGCGAAGTGCTGATGCACAAAATCCAGACCGGCTTTGACGGCGACACCGGCAAGCCGGTTTACGAGGAACAGCCGATACCGCTCAACGACCTTCCCTATATCGTTATCGTGGTCGACGAGTTTGCCGACCTGATGCTAGTGGCCGGCAAGGAAGTCGAGAACGCCATCCAGCGCCTTGCGCAGATGGCGCGTGCGGCGGGCATCCACCTGATTATGGCTACGCA
>JAYUPV010000258.1:0-4223 GCA_043759865.1 Alphaproteobacteria bacterium
CGTTCGCTCCCCTGAGCAGCATCTTGATTTGCGCCCCCGCCGGCACGTTCATGTCGGAGGCGGTGGCTCTGGACGCTCCCGCACCCAAGGGTTCCATCCAGTCTGTTCTGGACGAGGCGAACATCGTGTTGCCGCTCGCCGACGTGGTCGATATCAAGCTCGAAAGCGTGCGCCTGAAAAAGGAAATCGAAAAGGCTGTCGCCAATATCGAGCGCGTCAACAAGATGCTCAACAATCCGGCTTATCTCGCCAAGGCACCTGAAGAAGAGGTGGCAAAGCAGACCGAGACGCGCGCTGATGCCGAGCGCATCAAGGCGAAGCTTGAACAGGCTCTCAAGCAGTTGGAGGACGAATGAGCCTGAAAGACAAATTGGGGCCGAACGGTTTTCGTTTTTTCCTCAACCTCTGGCCGCCTTTTCTTGGCGCGGGGGTGAAGGTGACGAAGATCGGCAAGGACTTTAACGACATCACCGTGCAGATGAAACTGCGGAGCTGGAACAAGAATTATGTCGGCACGCATTACGGCGGGTCGCTGTTTTCGATGACCGATCCGTTTTTCGCCATGATCGCCATTAAAAATCTCGGCAAAGATTATATTGTCTGGGACAAGGAATCCTCGATCAAGTTCAAGAAACCTGGCAAGGGTATCGTGACCGCGAATTTCAACATTTCGGCCGACAAGCTGAAAGAGCTGAAAAAACTCGCCGACGAAAACCCGAAGGTCGAGCCGACGTTTATTGTTGAAATCAAGGACGAGAAGGGCGAAGTCGTCGCCGAAGTCTCGAAAACCCTCTACATCCGCCGCAAAGACAGGCCGTCAAAACCGAAGCCCTGAGCAGGTTCAGGTAAAGACCAAGCCAACTCCCGGCATCGGGGGTGGGGCGACGGGCATGGGTGTTTCAATTCTGGCTGACGTGAATACAGGATCTTTTGCTATCGGCTGAAGCTCGCGCTGATAAACATCAAGTTTCCTGAAGACTTCTTCGCCAGCATATTGTTTGCCGACCTTGGTGCCGAAAATGGCTTTATCAAAGCTGGCACCGGCGTCACGCAGCATTTTCACAACCGGTGTCAGGCCGTTGCTTGCCGCGCAGGGCGAGGCCGTCGTTGAAATCGGGGTTCGCGCCGGCCATCAGCAGGGCATAGACTTTTGCCCTGTCTTTGGAATAATGCTGGCTTGCATAGGCCAGCGTTTCATCGAGAATTTGCTGGCGGTCGTCGGGCGTGGCTTTCGCCAGGCTTTGCTTGATATATGCTCCGTCGAGGTCGCCGAGGGCATCGTAGATGATTTGCGGGCGGGTATGGAATATCGTTGTGCCCGATATGGGGAACCTGACGCTCACCACCGGCTTCAGGCCGGTGAGCAATGCGGCGAAGTTTTCCGGCCTGCCTTGTTTCAGGGCGTCACGTGCGCCGCGCTGCACTTCATTGCTCAAAAAATACTGCAGCGTTTTTTCCGGCGGGCCGCTCAAACCTATCTCGTATGATGTCGGCTCCGGCGGCGCGGGCGGTTTCGCTGCTTCCAATCCAAAGACGCGTTTCAGCTTTTTTAACATTGCCAACATGGTGAGACCTCTTATGGGGAATTTGTGGTGCTGATGAAATTCAATTCAGCCTGAGGGAATTTATACCCCCGGGAGTAATGTTATGTCAATTTAAATTTACCAGAATTAACGCCAAAGGGTATATAAAGTGAATAATATCTATCTGAATTTGTTCATTAATTGAATACTATGTCATAATAGGTTAGTATGGATTATTCATTTAAGTGGCAGGACAGATGGGCAGCTTACCCGACAAAGGTGAATTGCAGGCAGGTTTCAACGCAGGGCAGCCCGCGACGAAGCTGCTGTACCATGCCATCCCCGTCGCGCCCCAAGGCGATGCTATCCGCACCAGCACAAACTACGGCATGGATATCCGCCCCGAAATCCTTGCGGCTTTGGGCGTGACGGATACCGACCATCCGCCGCTGGTTTTCGCCTCCGGTCATTTCACCAAGGCGCTGGCCTGCGGGCTCGATACTTTTGCGAGCGAAAAAGCCATGAATATGGGGATCGACGGAACACAATCGGAACTGGTTCTGATCCTGAACCGTGACGTTACAATGTCGCGCGAGCGCAGCGGAAAAGTCTATGCCTTTCCTGCCGACGGTTTTGTCGAGCTTCCCTATGCCGACCGCCAGTCGGTGTCGACGGCACCCGTGAAGTTCAAGGACGCCGAAGTGGTGCTTGAAATAAAATCCGCCGACGACCTGATGCGCGCAGGCTTGCAGATCATCAGCTTCAGGGAAACGGCCAAGGAGCTGTGGAATGATGCAGGCCTGACAGCCGCCATCAATAACTCGGGCGATACCTATAAATCGCTTGGCGAACTGGTGAAGCAGGGCAGGGCGGTGTGGGAGAACCACGCACGCGGCATCAACCCCGAGCCTGTTTTGGCCGAAAAGCTCGGCGTTGCGCTTTTTTCCCGTAATCCGAAGCCTGTTGCCAACCCGCTCTGAGCTTGGCACAATCCCCTCATGATCGAAGTTAAAGCACCCGACGATTACAGTGCCGTCAAAGGCAAGAAATCCATTTTTCTGGCAGGCTCCATCGAGATGGGCAAGGCGGAGAACTGGCAGGAGCGTGTGAGCGCCGCGCTGCGCCATGTGGAGGTGCTGATTTTAAATCCGCGCCGCACGCATTGGAACGCGGCGTGGGACCAGAGCATCGACAACCCTGATTTCAAGCAACAGGTGGACTGGGAGCTGGACGCGCTCGACGCTGCTGACATGGTCATCATGTATTTCGCGCCCGAGACCCGCTCGCCCATCACGCTGCTCGAACTTGGCATCCATGCGGGGCGCGCGCCCGGCAAGCTGGTCGTCTGTTGCCCCGAAGGTTTCTGGCGCAGGGGCAATGTCGATATCGTCTGCCGCCGCTTCGGTGTGCAGCAGGTAGACAGCCTCGATGCGCTGATAAAGCACGCTATAACATTTTTGCAAAAGGCGGCGTGACATGGTGTGGCGGCTTGTCAGTCTTGTGATAACCCTCGGCGTGGTGGCGTGGCTGCTGCATTCTTTCCTGTCTTCCGACGGCAAGGTCGATCAGGCCATCAGCAACAACCCCGCCGTGCAGGAACAGAAAAAAGCGCTGAAGGACGCGGGCATCGATGCCGACAACAAGAAAGAGCTGAACAAGGCTCTGAATGACTCGGTGAAGCAGCTGGAAGAATACGAGAAGCAGGTCGACGACCTGCCGAAAAGCGAGCCGCCCTGATGCAGCATGTGCTGATGAAAATCACCCTGAAACCGGGCTCCATGCCGCGCTTTCTCGAATACGTGAAGCTGTTTGAAAGCCGCCGCGCCGAATGCGACGCGAGCCTTGTCGCCGAAGGCTGCGACATTGAATCATTTTTCATCGACGGCGAAACGGCCTATGTCTACAAGCATGTCAAAGACCTGGCATCCGCGCGCGCTTATCAGAAAACTTCGGGCATGCCGATTTACAAATCGGTCACGGGACTTTGGGAAGATTGCATCGAGAAGCTCGAGGATATCCATTCCATTCTCGCCTTTGATGCCAAGTAAGCTATTGTAATTTATAGCTAATATTTGAAATTTAGTGACCATACATCTGCTGGCCTTTGGCGGGCAGAGTTTGTATGCTTTCGCCATGACTGAACAGAAAAACCCGATACCGCACAAGTTTGACGCAGGCGCAGGCGTGATTCTGCTGGCGCGCGACACGGGCCGTTTCCTCGCGTTGAAACGCTCCGACCATGTGCAGCACGGGCGCACCTGGGCGCTGACGGGCGGACTGGTCGATCCGGGTGAAAGGCCTGTCGAGACCGCCGCGCGCGAGCTGCAGGAAGAAACCAATTACAGCGGCAAGCCGCCCGCGCTTGTGCCGCTCGTCGAATTTCATGCCAAGGGCTTTACCTACAGCAATTACCTCGCCGTTATCGACCATGAATTCCAGCCCTCCATCGACCACGAAAACGAAGGCTATAAATGGGTCGACAGCCTTGCCGACTGGCCGGCGCCGGTGCATTTTGGCATCACGTTCCTGTTGAACGACGCGGAAAGTATGCGTATCATCAACGCCGCGCACCAAGAAATTAAAGACGCTCTCGCAGCAGCTCCACCCGCGCTGAAGTCATACCCGCCGACGCTGTTCCACGCCGAGCCGGGCTTGCAAAAGGGCGACGACCTGCAGCCCCGCCATGGCAAAATTTTCGCG
>JAYUPV010000259.1:0-5885 GCA_043759865.1 Alphaproteobacteria bacterium
CACTGGAGTGTCAATACCGAGAATCCGGAAACAGGGGGTAATATTACATAATCAATTTCGGTAATCTTGTAACAAGATATCCGACCAGAATTAGACTTGACGTATTGCCATAAATTCCTATAGTTTGCGCGGCTTTTCTTCAAGAATTTCCCTATAGGAGTTTATTTCGTGAATCCGCGCGATATCATTGCCCGCCTCAAATACATGCTCAACATCAAGACCGGACGCCTGCTTGACGGTGAAGGCAACCAGCATTGGTTCTTCCACTGGAAAGAACACCGCGACGACGGCCTGCCGTCTTATGTCGGCAAAAACGGCACGAAGAAATATCACAAATTCGGTGACCTGCACCGCGAAGGCGACAAGCCCGCGATTGAATGGGCCGATGGCGGCGAGGACTACTATAAAAAAGGCCTGCGCCATCGCGACGGCGGCCCGGCGCTCATCCGCCCCGACGGCGAAAAGGCGTGGTACCAGGACGACAAGCTGCACCGCCCCGACGGCCCCGCGCGCGTGGCACCGGGCGTGAAGGACGAATACTGGCTGGAAGGCAAATCCTGGGAACAAGGCCGCCCCGTCGCAGTGAAGATCAAGGAAGAAAAACGCGTGAAAGAAGAATTCACGGTTGCAGCGAAAGATGCCGAGGTTGCCGAAAACAACATTCAGGCCCTCAAAGACGCGAAGAATAAAAAGCCTCCGCCTTCGTTGAAGAAGTAATTTTTATTGATACCTCAGCCCTCTCTCTTGCGGGAGAGGGGGCAAGGAGATTAAGGGCTTATTTCTTCTTCTTCGGCTTGTCCTGTGCGCCCGTCGTCAGCATGTCGAGGCGGATGCGGGCGAGGCCGATGCCGCGTTTGTCGTCTTCGAGGGCGCGGGCGATGAGTTTTGCGCCGCGCGCGGCGTCTTTTTTCACGCCGGTGCCGTCCTGCAGCATCTTGCCGAGGAACACCATTGATTCCGTATCGCGCTGTTTCACCGCGCGCTCGAAATAAACGCCGGCGGCGGTGAAATCCTGTGGCGTGCCTTCGCCGAGATACAGGCAACGCCCCGCTTCGCGCAGCGCGTAGCGGTAGCCTTGGTCGGCGGATTTTTTGAACCATGCAAAGGCATCGGCCGGGTCGCGATGGAAGCCGCCCGCACCCGCCTCGACCGCGCGGCCCATCTCGTATTGCGCTTCGGCGTCGCCCGCTTCGGCTGCCCGCTTGAACCAGAAGTAGGATTTATCGCGGTTCATTTCGGTTTCGCGGCCGCCGAAAATATATTTGTGGGCGATTTCGACCTGCGCGTCCACATCGCCCGCCTCGGCGCGCTTCAAAAGGCAGCCGAACTGGAATTTTTCCAGCAGGTATTTGCGCTGCAGCCGTTCTTCGGCTGATTTGGGCATTTCGAGTTTTACATCGTAATTGTCGGCGAGGTATTTGCAGCCGAGCTCGCTGAACTCCTGATCCATCAACGCGGCTTCGGCGATAATTTCGCGGCCGCGTTTCTGGTTCGCGGGCGCGCCGTTGCCGTGGAACAGCATCATGCCGTATTCGCGCATGGATTCGCGCTTGCCGTGGACATAGCCCGATTGACGGAAGGTTTCGAGCGCAAGCGCTGAATCTTGCGTTTGCTGGTACACACGCGCAAGGCCGAACAGCGCATCGGTATTGCCCGATTTCACGGCTTTTTTATACCATGTCATCGCGCGGGGCAGGTCGATGGGGGTTACTTTTTCGAGAAGGATTTCGCCGGTGCGGAATACTTCGGCAAGACGCTCCATGGCAATCGGGTCGCCGCCCTCGGCTGACTGCAGCATCCATTGCAGCGCCTGCTGGCGATCCTGCTTCACGCCGGTGCCGGTGGCATAGGCGGTGGCAAGCTCGTTCTGCGCCTGCGCGTCGTCTTCGCCGGCTGCAAGCAGCAGTTCGTCGGTCGAGAGAAAAATTCGCCTGACTTTGGGGAGGCGGGGCATTCGGGTGGCCTACACTTCGCGGTCGACGGTACTGCCCGCTTCGGGGCCGCCCTTCGACACGCCGACGCGCGCGGGGCGCAGCAGGCGTTCATGGATGGTGTAGCCGGGCTCGATGACCTGTATGACGATGCCGGCGGGTTTATCGGGTGCGTCGCCCTCGAACAGCACTTCGTGCAGGTTGGCGTCGAATTTCTGGCCGAGGGGCTCGATTTTCTTGATGCCGTTGCGCTCGAAGATGCCCAGTAGCTCGCGCTCGGTCACTTCGACGCCGGTATAGATGTTCTTCAATTCCGGTATCGCGTCACGCTGTTCCTGCGTGATGGCGGAAAGGGCGCGGCGCAGGTTGTCGGAAACGGTGAGCAGGTCTTTGGCGAAGGACGACACCGAAAATTTCGCGGTATCCTGCCGGTCGCGCTCGCTGCGCTTGCGGGTGTTATCGGCTTCGGCCAGTGCCCGCAGGGCCTGGTCCTTCACCGTCGCGACCATCTGCTCCAGCTCCGCGATGCGCGCAGTGGCGGCCGCAAGGGCGGTAGCGTCGCCGCCAAGTCCTTCGGGCGCGGGGTCAATATCTTCGGGCTCGTCGCCGGGAACGGGGGTTGCTTGGGTCATGACATAATCCTCTTGGCCTGTCTTGACAGTAAGAATGGAGTTTTTCAAGGCAGATTTCAAGTGCGCAGGAAGAGCCGCAAAAAGCCTAATCCGGCGGCGTCACGACCACTTTGGCATGGCGGACGATGCGGTTGTTCAGCTCATAGCCCTTTTGCACGACATGGATGACCGTCATGGCGTCGACGCCGTCGCGCACCTGCATGGTCACGGCTTCGTGGCTTTCCGAGTCAAAGGGCTCGTTGAGGGGGTTCAGCTGCTTGATGCCGTGTTTGTTGAACACAGTGCGAACATTGCCGAGGGTGCCTTCGACCACTTTTGCGAGGAAGTCGAAATTGGGGTCTTCGGCGCGGTTCTTGGCGTTGATGGAGCCAAGGCCGAGCTCGAGCGTGTCGATGACCGGCATCAGTTCCTTCAGCGGTTTTTCGATGGCGAACTGCTTGTCTTCCTCGCGCTTGGCTTCTTCGCGCGCGAGCAGGTTCTTGCCTTCGTCGATGCGGCGGGTGAGCGTCAGGTTGTCGCCCTGCGCTTTTGCGACAGTGGTCGACAAGCCGCTCATCTCTGCGCGCAGCGCATCGCGTTCGGCGCGCAGGGCTTCGATGGTTTCGACTTTCGGAGGCTCTGCTGCGGCGGGGGGCGGGGTATCACCGGGCGCAGCAGGCGTTTCATTTTTAGGCGGTTCTGCAGCGGGTGTTTCCGGCTTTGCTGCGGGTTTATCGACAGCGGCAGCAGGCGCGGTTTCGCCGGGCTTGATGCCGTATTTGTTGAACACGGCGGTCAGCTGGTTCAGCGTGCTTTCCACGCCAAGGGTCAGCTTGTCGAGTTTCGGGTTGGCTGCGCGTTCGGCAGCGTCTATTTCCTTGAGGCCTTCGGAGAGCTGTTGCGCAACGGAGGAAAGGTCGCCGAGGAATTGTTTCGCGGCAGCTTTTTTGTCCTGCGAGCGGAGTTCTTCAACGGCGGCGATAGCGTCTTTGCCTTCGTTGACCTTTTGCATCAGCGCCGAGTTTTCCTTGCGGGTGCGGGAGACGGAGGTTCTCAGGCGCTCGACCTGTGCCTGTAATTCATTGCGCTCGTCGCGCACGTCTTCCAGCGTTTCGGCGGCGGCTTCGTCCTCGTCATCAAGGTCGGGGAACAACTCGCGCATGCGGCGCGCATGTTCCTCGTCTTCCGCGGTGCGGGCGGGGTCGAACACATCGTCTTTTTTCAGGCCGTCTGGCTTGGGTGCGCCGGACTTTATCAACTCGCCCGGTTCCGGGTCTTTTTCGTCAGACATGGGGGTGCTCGATTCCAATGGTGATTTTCATATTGTTTAGACCATAAACGGGGGCGAGTCAACCCGCTTTTTTCATATTAATTACAGGAAGTTGTGGGTAAGTTTTTGAGGCCTGCCGGAGGGGGTTGCCGGGGGCGCGGAGACTTTCGCTGTACGCCGGCCTTTTGCTTTCGCACCTCACGCGCCCTTCGTCATTCCCGCGAAAGCAGGAATCCAGTACCGTGGTTTATAAACGCGAAGCGTCGGCAGTATCGGCAGGAGCAGGAATTTGAAATTTCAATTTACTCCGACCCCTTTGACTTTCTGTTCAAGCTTTTCACGGAGGAAACCCATGCCAAGATTACGCGCGCTTTTATTTTCCTGTTAAACGCACCATTTTTGGTATTTTGGGTCAGCTATGTTTGGGTGTGCGGATACCTGTATCTTAGTCGCATCAATGGGTTCGGCGTAAATTAGAAATCCCTCTACCCAGCCGCAGGCGGCGGTGCGTCTGCCTTCACCGCTGAAATGGCTTCGAGCAGCAGGCGGGCATAGGCGAGTTCGCGGCGCTGGAGGTGGTAGATGCCGAAAATAACCAGTGCGGCGAGCAAGAACAGCACAAGACCTGCGCCCACATCGTTTGAAAAGAAACTCCACAGCACAAAAAACGCGGGCAGGATCAGGAACAGGCCGAATTTCAGCGGCTCGGAAATAAGGTTCCGCTCGGCGGTTTCAAGGCGGCGGCGCGCAAGGCCGCGTTGCGCTGCAGGGTTCATTTTCTTCCGCAGGATGCGCGCGGCAAGCCCGTCTACCGCCCAGCTGCTTTCCATGTCCTGATATTCGAGGCACACGGCGCAATCAAGCTGCAGCATGTCGTAAAAGCGGTTGAGACGGCGCAGGCCCGCGAAGCCGTTACGCACGTCGCCGAGCGGCCGCCCGTCGGCCATGAGGTAATCGAGAAATTCTTCCTCGTTAAAATCCGCACCCGGTTTTTCGCGGTGTTTCTCGAAGGCATTCAGTATGGCGTCGCGCGCCTTTTTTTCATCGAGCGGTGTGATCATCCGATAATCCTCGAAACCACCTGCGAGGTGTAATTCAAAACCGGAATAAGCCTGCCGTAATTGAGGCGCGTGGGGCCGATGACCCCGATGGCGCCCACAACCCGCGCGTCCTGGTTTTTATAAGGCGCGATGATGAGCGAGCAGCCCGAATGCGAAAACAGTTTATTTTCCGCGCCGATAAAAATTTTCACGCCGTCGGCGCTGGAGGTCGATTGCAGCAGCCGCAGCATGGTTTCTTTTGCCTCTAACGCGTCGAACAGCGTGCGGATACGCTCGAGGTCTTGCATGCCCGTGACATCGTCGAGCAGGTTCGATTGCCCCTTGATGAACAAATGCCCGCCCGCTTCCTGCGGCGCGAGGCTGGCGATGCCCGATTCAACGACCTTCGCGGTTAACTCGTCAAGCTGCGCGCGGTCGCGTGTCAGTTCGCCCCGCACATGTTCCGCCGCCTGCATCAGCGTTTTGTCGGCGATGCGCGAGTTGAGATAGTTGGCCGCGCGGGTCAGCGATGTCGCCGTCACATCGGTCGGTACTTCGAGCAAACGGTTTTCAACAATACCCGAGCTTGTCACCAGAACGGCAAGCGCGCGCCCCGGCGCCAGCAGCACAAATTCAACCTGCTTCACCGGGTCTTCCGACTTCGGCGCAAAGACGAGGCCGGCGCAGGAAGACAGGCCGGAAAGGAATGTGCTGGTCTGTTCAAGAATGTCGGTGAGCGAATGACCCTTCGCCGCCTCAATCTGTTGTGTGATTTTTTGCTGCTCGGTTACGGAAAGACTGTTCAGCTCCAGCAACCCCTCGACAAATACGGTCAGGCCGCTATCGGTTGGCAGCCGCCCTGCGGAAGTATGCGGCGCGTATAAAAGTCCAAGATCTTCAAGCTCCGCCATCGCGCTGCGGATGGTGGCGGGGGATAGCTTCATCCCGAGTTTCTGGGAAATCGCCATCGAGCCCACAGGCTCGCCCGTTTCGACATAAGCGTCGACAACGAGTTTGAGTATCTGCCGTGTGC
>JAYUPV010000260.1:0-2661 GCA_043759865.1 Alphaproteobacteria bacterium
CTTCGTTGCGCGAAACGAAGTCGGTTTCTGCGTTCAGTTCCAGAACAACGCCGTAGGTCCCTTCGGAAGCGACGGAGACGAGACCTTGCGCTGCTGCGCGGCCGGATTTCTTGGCGGCCGAAGCGAGTCCCTTTTTGCGGAGGAAGTCCATTGCTGCCTCAACGTCGCCTTTGGTTTCGACGAGTGCTTTTTTGCAGTCCATCATGCCGGCGCCGGATTTTTCGCGGAGGTCTTGCACGAGTTTTGCTGTGATTTCGGTCATGTGGGAATTTCCTTGCTTGGGATTTCTAGTCGTTTCCTCCCTGCCCTCCCCCGCTTACGCGGGAGAGGGGGAGGATAAAGGCTTTAGCCGGCTGCTGCCGCTTTGACTTCGGCGATGTCGTTGCTGCCGAGGCTTTCGGGTTCCGGGTTCGCGGAAGCGCCGGTGTCGACGCCCGTGGAGGTTTTTTCCGCTTGCAGGCCGTCGAGGACCGCTTCGGCGAACAGGTCGCAATACAGGTTGATGGCGCGGGTCGCGTCATCGTTGCCGGGGATCATGAAATCGACGTTGTCGGGGTCGCAGTTGGTGTCGACCACGCCGAAGACGGGGATGCCGAGGCGTTTTGCTTCGAGGATTGCGTTGGCTTCTTTCATCACGTCGATGACGATCATCGCATCGGGCAGGCCGCCCATGTCTTTGATGCCGCCGAGAGCTTTTTCAAGCTTGTCTTTTTCGCGACCGAGGCCGAGCTGTTCTTTTTTCGTCAGACCGTGCTGGACTTCGGGGTTGGCGAGCATTTCGTCAACCTGGCGCAGGCGCTTGATCGAACCGGAGATGGTGTTCCAGTTGGTGAGCATGCCGCCGAGCCAGCGGTAGTTCACGTAGTACTGGCCGCAACGCTTGGCGGTTTCGGCGACTTTGTCAGCTGCCTGGCGCTTGGTGCCGACGAACAGGACGCGACCACGGTTAGCGACGATGTCGCGCACGCTTTTCAGCGCGGTGTGCAGCATCGGCACGGTGATTTCGAGGTTGATGATGTGAATCTTGTTACGGTCGCCGTAAATGTACGGCTTCATCTTGGGGTTCCAGCGGCGGGTGTTGTGGCCGAAGTGGACGCCTGCTTCGAGAAGCTGGCGCATGGTGAAAACGGGCATCGTCATTTGGTGTAGTTCCTTTTCTTCCGGTTATACCTCTGCGGACTGCAAGCCCCTTTCGGGGCACCGAAGCGGTTGTTCAACACAACCTCAAGGTCCGCATGTGATTTTCGTTCAGGCATCCGAACCATTCGGGTACCCGTTCGTAGTGGCGTTTTTACAGGCATTTCAATGATTTTGCAAGAAAAACATAGGCTTTTTGCAGCATTGCGCCGAAGGGTTTGTTTGATATGGGGATTATTGGCGGTTTTTCAATATGTTAATCATAAGCTTGTCCCCTCTCCCGCCTTTTGCGGGAGAGGGTTAGGGAGAGGGTGCGCGCGGAAATTTCAGCAAGAGCCTCAGCGTCTTTGTTCATCCCGCACCCTCTCTCCAACTCTCTCCCGCAAGCGGGAGAGAGGGCAGAGGATTTAAGCCAGCATCGTCAATGCGTTGCATATATCGCAATTATTCCGTTAACTTCCCGGAAGAATCTGCGTAGTGTTGAAACTGGAAAGGAGAGAAAAATGACCCCGTTCCAGCTCCTCGCAAAAGCGAAAAGCCTTCTCTCCACCCTCTTCCGGCCGGTGCTCCGGCTCCTCAAAGGGCGCGTTTTCAAAACAGAACCGAAGTTGAAATCAGCCGGGGGCGAAGCCCTTGGCGAACGCGCCGCGAATGGTGCCGGGCTGCTCGGACGGTCAAGATACGCAAGGTATGCTTGTTTACTTACGGGTATTACGGGGAAGTCTAATCTTTGCAACGGCTGGTTTGGTCACGGCTTCTTCCACCATCTGGCGGGTTGCCTTTTGTTCGCTGACCCAGCTAGTGACGGGGTCGGAGGTAATTTCCCCTGCTTCGACAGCCTTCGCCAGCATGTCCTGCACAAGCGCATAGCCTTCTGGGATGTCGAGCGAGAACTGGCCTTTGCGCGATTTGCTGAAGTTCAGGTTGGCGGTGATATACAGCACCATCGCAAGACCGGCCGCATTCCGCAGCTCCTGATTGGGGCTTTTGAGGTCCTCCCGCCAAGTGTCTATGGAATCTTTCAGTGCCATCCCAGTCTCCTGATGCCTCAACGTGTTGGCGGATACTTTATGACAAATTATTGCCCAAGTCAAGGGAATTATGGTGTTTTAAGGCCTGACCGGAACAGAACGGGCATGGATGTGGAAGGCCTGAAAAATGCCATTAAAGACAGGCGCACCGCGTCCGATAAGCGGCTGGAACTGGCAAAAGTGTCCGCCCCTTCGAGGCCTTTCCAGCCCTGATTGACCTTGCCGCCAACCGGCTCTAGGATAACCACCTAATCAATAATCCGGTGGCATATGAGCCTGAAGGGCATCACCTATTATCGCACACGCGCCTTCCACAAGGGCGAAAGCGGCAATGCGCTGCATTTCTGGTCGATTGACCCCGCCTACGACAAGCCAGGCTTGTACTACATCCGAGAGCACGAGGCGGGCAAGTCGCACCGCTACAGCGCCCGCATCACAGGCGATATCACCGAGCGCGAGGCGCTGCACAAGATAGCCGAGCTGGAACAGCAGG
>JAYUPV010000261.1:0-5939 GCA_043759865.1 Alphaproteobacteria bacterium
TGAGCAACGAGGCCAAAGGCCTGCGCCAGACAACGCCCGAGATGACGGCGCTGGCAAAGCGGTTCAACGAGCGCAAGGAAATTACCTCGGACCTGATGATTAAAACCCTGCGGCGCGGGCAGGTGGGCTTCTTCCTCGCCCTGTTCGCCGAGAAAATAGGGCTGTCGCACGAGCATGTGGTACGCCTCATCCAGAAAGATGCGGGCAAGCCCTTCGTCGTTGCCTGCCGCTTTACCGGCATGATGAAATCTGAATTCGCCTCGCTGTTCCTGTTGAGCAGGGGTATCCGCACGGGCGACAAGATCGTCGACCAGCGGGAACTGGCTCTTGCGCTCAAGAACTTCGACTCCATCAAGGATTTCGACGTGCAGCGCATTATGAAGTCCTGGCTGAAAAACCCAGAGCTTATCTAGCCGTCTGGCAATCCTTCCTGCGATTTGCTATGAAGGGGTATGTACGAACCCAAATCAAAGCCTGTGCTGACGGCGTTTGAATTTTTCAAACGCATGTATATGCATACCCTGCTGGTCGTGGGGGTAATGTTCCTTGCCCTTTTCATGGGTATGTGCGGCTATCACTATATCGAGAGCCTGCCTTGGGTTGACTCGTTCCTCAATGCCGCGATGATTCTGGGCGGCATGGGCGAGGTCGATCCTATCAAGACCGAAGCCGGCAAGATTTTTGCGGGCAGCTATGCGCTGTTCAGCGGGTTGTGGGTCATCACTTCGATGGGCATCCTGCTGGCGCCGGTGTTGCACCGTATCGCGCACCGCATGCACGCGACTTAATTTCCGCCCAACGCCTTCACATGACCGAACAGCGCGCTGACGGGGTCACTTCCCGTGGCGCAGGTGTATGATTTCAGGGTATTGCCGCCTTGGGTGAATTCAACGACGCCGTATTCAAGCCCTGTTCCGGCCGTGCATTTCGTGAATTTTTCGGCCGTGGCATTTTGCGCATCTGCCGCCAGCGTTTTGGTTTTGGCGAGGTCTTTGTCCGCGAGGCGCGCGATTTCGGTGCCCGTCATGCTATAGGATAGCCGCTCGAACACACTCGAGATGATCGTACCGTCAGCGAAAATATGCAGTGCCTGCGTGCCGCCGTCCAGCGGCTGGTAATATTGGTGCAGATAAAATTCCTCCGCCATCTTCGCGCCGTCAAACGCGTCGCGCGCGGCATCGACGATCGCGGAAAACTCGTCTGCAGCTTCTATTGACGACCAAACGTGGTGCTTTTCTCCGTCATAGTAATACAGGTTGTTCGGGTCGATATAGTTGCCGCTTTCCGGCTGTGCCGTGGCGAGGAACGCGCCCGCTTTGTCCAGCACCGCTCCCGCTGCCGCCATATCCATGCGGCGCAGTGAAAAGGCGGGGATGGCGTTGTCGTACTTATCGGTGTGCAATTGCTTTTTGACCACCACGCCGTTTGATAGCAGGATATATTCGACAAAACAGTCGCTGGTGCAGGGCGCTTTTTTCTCGCGCACGATTTCAAGGTATTGGGTGGGCGGCCGCAATTCCGGCGGTATCATAACCCTTGCAGCGGCAGAGCCGATACAGAGCAACAGGAAGAGGGCGGGAAGAAGCCGCTTCATCTAGGCGGTCTTTTTCAATACCGCCGCGCGTTCCTGCAAAATCCGGACGCCGGGCAGTATCTTGCCTTCCAGCCATTCGAGGAAAGCACCGCCGGCGGTCGAGACATAGGTCATCTTGTCCTCGACACCCGCATGGGCAAGCGCCGCCACGGTGTCGCCGCCGCCTGCCACGCTCACAAGTTTCCCGCTTTGGGTCAGCTCGGCGACTTTTTTCGCAAGCGCGACCGTGCCGACGTCGAAGGGCGCAATCTCGAACGCGCCCATCGGGCCGTTCCACAGCACGGTCTTTGCCGTGAGCAGCAGCTTTTCGATTTCCGCGACCGATTTTGGCCCGATATCGAGCATCATGTTGCCGTCGCTGACATTCTCGACCGACATCACTTTCGACGGCGCATGCGCCTTGAATTCATCGGCGACCACGGCGTCGACGGGCAGAACCACCTGGCATTTATGCGCCTTGGCGGTTGCCATGATCTTCAGCGCCTGGTCTTTCATTTCATGTTCGCACAGCGACTTGCCAACCGGGTTGTCGAGCGCGGCGAGGAAGGTGTTCGCCATGCCGCCGCCCAGCACCAGTATGTCGAGTTTGGTGACAAGGTTGTTGAGCAGGTCGATCTTGGTCGAAATCTTCGCGCCGCCGACAATGGCGACCACGGGCTTTTCCGGTTTTTCGAGCGCGCGGGAAAGCGCGTCAAGCTCGGCCTCCATCTGCCGCCCGGCATAGGCGGGCAGCAGGGTGGCGAGGAACTGCGTGGTGGCATGGGCGCGGTGGGCGCAGGAAAAGGCGTCGTTGACATAGGCATCGGCATGGATGGCGAGAGCCTGTGCGAAATGCGCGTCGTTCTTTTCTTCTTCGGCATAGAAGCGTACGTTTTCGAGCAGGATGATATCGCCGTCCTTCATCGCCTTGATGGCCTTTTGCGGCGCGTCGCCGATGCAGTCGTTTACAAAAGCGATGGGGCTGCCGCAAGCCTCCGACAGCGCCTTGCCGACGGGGGCGAGGGACAATGCGGCGTCCTTGCCCTTCGGCCTTCCGAAATGGGAAAGGATGACGGTGCGCGCGCCTTTTTTCGAAAGTTCTTTCAGCGTCGGTACGAGGCGGGTGAGGCGTGTTGCGTCCGTCACTTTGCCGTCTTGCATCGGCACGTTGAGGTCGGCGCGCAGCAGAACCACTTTGCCCTGCGGGACAAGCTCGTCAAGCGTCAGAAAGTTCTTCATGAAGGGATGCCTCTGTTGAAATAGCGCCTTATGTTATTTAACAGATTTGGCGGTTTTTTCAAGCACAGCCTTGTCGGCGGCGCGAGGGTCGGGGCGCGGTTTACCGGAAAAAATGTCGATCGGGGTGGTGTAAACAAGGCCAATCATCGCGGCGTTGTCGTCTTTGTCCGTCGATTTGCCATTGGTGATAATATGGGCATTGATACCGAAGCGGCTCTTGTCGTCGAATTCATACGAAATTTCACCGCCCGCGCGGAAGGCCAGCGACTGCCCGAGGTCCTTGCCGTCGCCATGACCATAAGCGCCGACCGAGAAGGAAGGCATAACGAATACGTGCTTGCCGAGCTTGAACGGCGTGCCAAGGCCGCCATAGCCCATCATCGAGCCTTTTGTCGTGATGAACGCGCCGAAGATGGGCTGGAGGATGCCGACGATTTTCACGCCCGGCTGCCATTCGACGTTCAGCGACGCTGCCCTGAATCCTTGCGCAAAGGGCTCGTACATGCCGATGCTGAGGCCGAAGAACGATGTATTTTCAGGCTGCACCTCCACAGTGCGCGACAGCGGTGCGGGGGCAGGCGGCTTTGCCGGCTCGACTGCAACTGCAGCAGGCGGCGGTGTCTCGACCACGGCGGGTTCGGGAGCAGGAGCGGGCGTTGCTGCCACCGGCTCCGCCGGCTTCTCGACGGAAACGGGCGGTTCTTTGTTCTGGATGTTGTCGAGCGCCTGATCGAGCGGCGTCATGACTTCGGGTTTTTTCTCGTCGGGGTCGCCGTCCGCAAATGCCGGCACAGCAAAGCCGAGCAGCAAAGCTACACTAATAGCGGACACCAAAAGCCGATGTTGTAACACGTAATCTAAACTCCCCATAAATACTATGGACGGAGTCGTTTTATGTGACAAGTTAAAAGAATCTTAACGGGAATGTGGAAAACAAAAACGTCATTCTGAGTGTCGCGAGAAGTCTTCGCCAGAAGTCACAGGACAGGCTGTGGGGAATTTGGCATGCACGATACGATAAAGGAAATGGCGAACCCAAAGAGGCCGGAGTAAATTGAAAATTGAAGTCTCAAATCAATAAAATGTCAGAATGCGACAAAAAAAAATAAAACTTCAATTTACTCCGACCCCTTTGATCCTTCAGAGCTCATCACCCATTCACTGGATGACTACGAAAAACTGGCGCTCAAGTTGTCACGCGATCCGCAGGCGCTGGCTGCGATAAAGCGAAAGCTCGCCCAAAACCGCGACACCTGTGCGTTGTTTGATACAGCTCGCTATACGCGGCATCTGGAATCCGCCTACACCAAAATGTGGGAACGGAAGCAACAGGGTCTCCCGCCCGAGAGTTTTAGCATTTAAAACATGCAGCACTTTTCGTTTTATTGGCCTTGAGCATTCCGTTTGTCGCCTAGCTGACCCACGACCAAAGGGGTCGGAGTAAATTGAAAATTGAAACTGCCATGTTTCATTGTATTTATTGGCTTTTCCCGCACATGACGCGGCCTATTGCCTTTGCGCGGATAAAAAACCGTGTCCCACTACCTCGCCATGCGTCTGGCGGATGCGTGAATGTAATGAATTCAAACTCTTGGTGCAAAACGGGCGCGAAACAGCTCCCCGAAATCGCAAAGCGAAATCAATGCCTTGCAAACCGCCCGATTTTTGGATGTCGGGAACGCTATTTTTTAAATTGAAAGGCGCGGTTACAGCCGCTTGAATTTATCCGTCGCGGCGACGAGCGCGCTGGTGATGGAAGGCTCGAAGGCCGAGTGGCCTGCATCGGGAACGAGAACCCATTGCGCTTCGGGCCATGCTTCTTTCAGTTCCCACGCGGTTTCCATCGGGCAGATGACATCGTAACGCCCTTGTATGATGACGGCGGGAATGTGGCGGATTTTATCGACGTTGCGCAGCAGGTAATTTTCAGGATGGAACTTGTTGTACAGGAAGTAATGCGCCTCGATGCGCGAAATGGGCAGGGCATGCGTCGGATCTTTCGCGTCCTCCACCATCTGCTCGCGCGGGACAAGCATGCAGCAATAGCTTTCAAACGCCGCCCAATGCTGCGCGGCCTTCAGCCGTATCGCGGGGTTGTCATGTGTCAGCAGCTTGAAATAGTTGCCGAGGATGTCCTTGCGCTGGTCTTCGGGCAGGGGCTTCATGAATTCTCGCCATGCATCGGGGTACACCGCGCGGATGCCCGAGAGGAACCAGTCAATCTCGCGCTGCATCATCAGGAAGATGCCGCGCAGGGTCAGGCTCATGACCCGGTTCGGATGCGCCACGGCATAGGCGAGCGCGAGCGTCGAACCCCACGAGCCGCCGAAGACATGCCACTTGGCAATGCCGAATTTCATGCGCAGGGTTTCGATGTCGTCGATCAGCAGCTCGGTCGTGTTGTTCCGCAACTCGCCCGCAGGGGCGGAGCGACCCGAGCCGCGCTGGTCGAAAATGACGATGCGGTAATGCGCGGGGTCGAAAAACTGGCGGTGCTTGGGGCTTGAACCCGCACCCGGGCCGCCATGCAGGAAAATAACCGGCACGCCGTCCTTGTTGCCCGACTGCTCGTAATAGATGGTGTGGATGTCGTCGACCTTCAGGTACCCGGAGTCAAACGGAATGACCGGCGGGTAGAGCGAAGGAAGGCCGGGATCGGGCGTCATTTCGGGGTTTTTCGCTGCGACACGCTGAGAAACTCGAGCTGCTCGGGATGGGTCATTTCCATCAGCGGGCCGCTGCCGGGCTTCACCCAGCCGCGAACGCGTACGCGCTGTCCGTCCCAATTGCGCGGATCCTGCGGAAGACCGTTCGGCTTCCTGAAATAAAACGCCACTTCGTTCGCCATGGTCACCGTGAAGTCCTTGGCGGGGTTGTCGCCAAAATTGATGTAGTAAGTCTGCCCCTTGCCGCTGACGTTCTTGATGACGTCTTCGACAACCTGGAACGTACCCATCTGGTCATCGAGCTGGCGTGCGTTTTTCATGGCGAAGCTGGGAGAAGCCCAGAAGCCAGATTTGTTAGAGCGCGCCTGCGCCTCGAACTGGTACAGTTTCTGGACGAGGTCGCGGTTTTTGGCTGTGCCTTCGGGCCAGGCGAGGCCGTGCAGCACGAGGTCGGCCTGCAT
>JAYUPV010000262.1:0-3058 GCA_043759865.1 Alphaproteobacteria bacterium
GGCGATTTCGACGGCAGCACCTACAAAGCCGCGACCATCACCAACAACGACTATATAAAATTCGACAACACCCTGCGCCTTATCATGGATGTGACCAAAGACCAGCAGGCTGCGCTCTCAAGCTATCTCGAAGGCCTCGTGCGCGAGGGCAAAGTGTTCTACGGCATCCACGCCGCGCCCTCCGCGCTCATGACCTGCATTGTGTTCGACTATGCCAGCCAGCATTTCCACTTTGTTGATGGCGCGGATGGCGGCTATGCCCTTGCCGCAAAACAGCTGAAGCAGCAGGTAAAAGACGCCGCGCAGGTGAAAGCGGCGTAACGGGGTATAATATATATGTCGCGCAAAATTCTTTTATCCTTCCTGCTCGTCTGCCTGCTTGCGACTTCGGCCGCGCAAGGCGGGTTGTTTGACAGGTTCCGCAACCGTGGCAATGGTGGCGGCAATGGCGGGGCCGAGGCGCAGGACGGCCCTGACATTTTAAATGTCGCGGGGCTGAATGTCGCTTACTGGCTGCCGTCCGAAGATTCCTATCCCGCGCCGCTGGTGATTTTTTCCCATGGCTTCAAAGGCTGCAAAACGCAAAGCAAATTCCTGATGAAGGCGCTGGCGGCGAAAGGGTATATTGTCGTCGCGCCCGACCACAAGGATGCGTCCTGCGGCAACATCCTGCGCGGCTCCAACAAGCCCGAGGAGAGTTTTCGCGACTACGCGTCATGGAACGACAGCACATATAAAGACCGTGCAACCGATATCAAAAAACTTTACGAAGGGCTCAAGGCGCTGAACCCGTGGGGCGCGCGCATCGACTGGACGCGTGTGGCGCTTGCGGGGCATTCTCTCGGCGGCTATACGGCGCTGGGGCTTGCGGGCGCGTGGCCGTCGTGGAAAATGAAGGGCATCCGTGCGGTGCTGGCGCTCTCTCCCTATGCAGCGCCCTTTGTCGCGAGTGGCGATCTTGCCCATCTCGGCGTGCCGGTCATGTACCAGACCGGTGCGCGCGACATGGGCATCCGCCCGTCCCTGGTGAAAGAAGGCGGCGCGTTTGAAAAAACCGCCTCGCCCGCAGCGCTGGTCGATTTTAAAAAGACAGGGCATTTCGGCTGGACAGATTTACAAAGCGACCGGCATGACGCGATCATCCGCTACAGCCTCTGGTTCCTCGACAGCACGCTCAAAGGCAGCGACGCACCATTGCAGCGCGTCGAGGGCGAAGCAGAAGTGAAAATGAAATAATCAGTCTTTCGGCTGGTGCATTTCTTTCATCGCCAGCACAACCTTTGTCCCCGGTGCTGCCTCGCGCAGCGTATCGGCGAGCAGCTGGCGCAGATGGCCGAGTGCGGCGTCGATGCTTTCGGCTGTGCCCTGCAATGTTTGCTTTGGCAATTTTACCTGCCAGCTTACATCGCCGCTATACAGCAGGCTGTGACCCGCGCCGAGGAACAGTTCGATGTCGTGATATTTCTGTCCGAGCGTGCCGGAACCCAGAATCTCTTTTATTTTCTTGAACGCGTCGTTGCCCAAAACCGCCTCCCCTTGTTTTGACCCCTTCCGGCTTTGCGCCTTATAAGGAGTCAAATTAAACACACCGTATATAGATACCCCATTACCATAATAATGTAAAGACAATAATGGTGCATGGCAACATTATGCCTGACGGTGCGGCGGGGGAAGGGGGTTTACGGATAAAAGACGCAGTGTGTCTTCCGCGTCAGCCGCCCTGTTTCGGGCCGGTGTAGTGGTTGTTCTTGACGCGGACGGGAATGGGTACAAGCACCGGCTGTTGGCCGGGATTGACCACTTGGTTAAAGAGAGTGCGCAGGTTCTCCGCCCCCGCAAGGCCGCCAATAGCAGCGCTAGCCGCTGCAAAAGCAAGGTTGCCGCCCGAGGCCGTAAACGCAAGGCTGCCCAGCAGTGCCGCCCCTTGTGCCGTATCGGATGAGGCAACCGCATTAAAAGCATGCCTGATTTTTGAAACGGCGTTATCAACGAATTGCATGTGAAGCACCCCAGCCCGCATTTTAAGATGATATTTTATTGTATCGGGGAATCAATATTATGTCAAACTTCAACCAAAACAGAGACTTGAAGAAAAATCGCCATTTCACGGCGTTATTGTGCCGGATTAAGCCCACAAACCGCCGATTTTGTACAAAAACAGATTAAACAGACGTTTCCGGAGAGATAAAATGGGCGTTTCAAAAGCTTTTGCGGGGAACAGGTTGTATTTTTTTCACAAAACCCGAAAAATTCGGGAGAGGAAGGCTGTTTTAGAGTGGTGCCGACGGAGAGGATTGAACTCCCGACCTTCGGTTTACAAAACCGCTGCGCCATGTCTTTGCTTCGAAGTCTGGGCTGTCCGGTTTGCAGCCAAAAGCAGTACTGCCGAGCATAAAGCATTGCCATATATGTAGTCGAGGGTGTACCATCCCGCAGATGAAAAACGGCGAAGACATTTACTTGCAGTCACCCGGCAGCGAGGTCTCCTCCCGCAGGACGATACCGGCCGCACGCGTTGCGCTTCTCGTAATATATACCGCGACGGCTGCCCTTTATTTCCCATGGCGGCTGACGGTTTTCAACATGAATGCGCCTGTGTTCTCGTCGCTGTTCTTTTTTATCGAGACGGTCAGTTTTGCCTGGGGGCTTGTTTATGTGCTGAGTGTGCTGAGGTTTCCCGAGCGCACTCCCCCGCAGGCGCCGGCTGGGCTGAGCGTTGATGTTTACATTCCGACATTTAATGAGCCCATCGAGATCGTTCGCCGCACGGTCTTTGCTGCAACGCGCATCAGCTATCCGCACGAAACCTGGGTGCTGGACGATGGCAACCGTTCTGCCTTCCGTGCAATGGCCGAAGAACTGGGCTGTCGCTATATCGCCCGCACAAACAATCTGGACGAAGCCAACCTTCGGGTCATTGAAATAGCCGAGGGTGCGGTCAAGAAAGCGCGGGTCTGCGATGAAATCGGCGTCGAACATCGCAATGAAATCCCCTTTGCTCTGCTTCATCGCGTTATTAAGATTGCCTGCCTTGGCGTCCAGATTGTTTGTGCGGGCG
>JAYUPV010000263.1:0-3933 GCA_043759865.1 Alphaproteobacteria bacterium
GTTCGCGCCTTCAACGGTAATCGCAATCGGAATACCTTTGTAGAGCGTCGAGAACACGTTGTTCGGGCCGTTCGACACAGCCTTGCCGCCATGGATGTCCATCGCATCGTTCACGATGGTCCTCATGCCTTCCGTCAGGTGGTATTTCAGGATGGCGGAGGGGATGGCGGGACGTTCGCCGTTGTCGACCATTTGCAGGGTCGCTTCGCGTGCGGCGTTCATCAGGTAGGTGAGGCCTGCCATGCGGGCGAGGGGCTCTTCGATGCCTTCGAAGTTGGAAATCGAAGTGCCGAACTGCTTGCGCGTGCGTGCGTAGGAACCCGTCGCATAGGACGAGAACTTGGCGGCAGCGGTCGACAGCGCGGGCAGCGAGAGCGAACGGCCGACAGCGAGGCTTTCCATCAGCATCGCCCAGCCTTTGCCGGCTTTTTCCGGGCCGCCGATGATGGCGTCGAGCGGGACGAACACGTCATGGCCTTTGTTCGGGCCGTTGTGGAAGGGCAGGTCCATCGGCGCGTGGCGGTCGCCGATTTCGACGCCGGGCGTGTTGCGCGGAACAAGCGCGACGGTGATGCCGAGGTCTTTCTGGCCTTTGCCGAGCAGGTTGTCGGGGTCTTCCAGCTTGAAGGCCATGCCGATCAGCGTGGCGATGGGGCCGAGCGTGATGTAACGCTTTTCCCAGTTCAGGCGGATGCCGAGTTCACCTTTTTCGTTTTTGCAAACGACGCCGCGGTCGGGAAGGCTGCCCGCGTCAGAGCCGGCATCGGGGCCGGTCAAAGCGAAGCAGGGGATTTCCGTGCCGTTGGCGAGGCGGGGCAGGTAATAATCTTTTTGTTCCTTGGTGCCGTAAGCGCCGATCAGTTCGGCAGGCCCGAGCGAATTCGGGACCATCACGGTCACGGCAGCGGTGATGCTGCGTGATGCGAGCTTCATGACGACGGCCGAATGCGCCTTCGACGAGAAGCCTTTGCCGCCGTATTCCTTTTCGATCTCGAGGCCCATGAAGCCTTCTTCTTTAATGATCTTCCAGGCTTCGGGGGGCAGGTCGTTGGTTTTCTGGATTTCCCAGTTGTCGACGATCTTGCACAGTTTTTCGACCGGGCCGTCGAGGAAGGCTTGTTCTTCAGCGGTCAGTTCCGCTTTCTCATACTTGAATAACTTTTTCCAGTCGGGGTTGCCGCTCATCAGCTCCCCATCCCAGCCGACGGTGCCGGAGGCGAGCGCCTCTTTTTCGGTTGCCGAAATCGGGGGCATCTGTTTTTTGACCGCTTTGACGATCGCGCTGCGAATTCCCATTTGTGTAGCCTTCCTGTGCTTAATAAAAAAATCGTTGATAGACTCATACCCCGGCTCTCGCCGTTGCAATGGTCACACCCTGTTTTTGCCGTTTTTTATTGTTCTTGATTCCGAGGCTATAATTATGCGTAGCGCTTGAAATGTCAAAACATAATAAATAGCCATAACTAGTTTACGAAACGCGTTTTTTGATTTCATAAACGCCGATTTATTTTTGCATAAGATAAAAAGCAGGGTTCAAATGATCATTAAAGACAAAGACAGAATTAAAGAAATTTGGCTGCAGGATGCTATTCCCGTCCTATTCAGAAAAGGGACGGGGTTTCCTTTATTGCTCAGAAACCCCTATAGAGATGACAATCGAGAATGGCTGAGAAATAAACGACGTTCGAAGCCAAAATGGATAATAGAAAACAATTATCCATACTGGAAAATTCCCAAAATATGGTTTGATGATACTGTGACGCGAGCATTGGAACGATGGCAAAAATTATACATTATTCAGCCATACGCAGAGCGGGAAACATGTTCACGAAAATGCGTGAATGCTAAAGGACATGAGTGTGAGTGTTCCTGTATGGGGGCGCGGCATGGATCGGGATATCTTGGTAACGATTGGTTTGAAGTCTCTGAAACTTTTGCGATGACATGGAAATCAGCGGAAATTGCCTGTCGATTACTTGTAGTGAAGCCTGTCAGTAGATAAGTTATAAACCGCGAAGCGCCTTGCTTCATAGGCAGTTGCGTTTTGATGAAAACGGTACTGGATTCCTGCTTTCGCAGGAATGACGAAAGGGGGTAAACTAACCCCCAACGCCCAAACAAAAGGATTCCCCATGTCCCCGCAAGAAAAACCCGAAGACAATATTCCCGCAGGGCTCGGTGTGCCGCTGACGATTTTGGGCGGGGGGTTGATGGCGGTGGCGATGGTGATTTTGTTTTATATCTGCTCGACCGTTTTTCAAATCATGAGCGACCCGGGGCAGGTGAAGCTGGTGCAGTTCCTGATGGAAAAAGTGAATGACTCCGACCGCGCGGTTTACGGCACGGTCGACAAAAAAGATTTCGACATCCGCCTTGGCGAGCCGTTGCGCTACGTCATGTATTTCTTTACGGGCGCGGTTGTTCTCAGCATCCTGTCGGGCATTTTCAGCGGGCTTATCACCTCGGGCGCGCAGCTTTTGAAAATGGGCATGGCCGTTTCGGCACGAGGGCAGAAGACTGTTTCCTCCGACATCATCGGCCCGCCGGTTTAAGGGGAAACATCATGACCGACAATACGCCTGATCAGAACGAACTTCCGCAGCCCGCGCCGCAGGAAAAGCGTCCGAAGAAGGCGAGCCCGCTGGTGGTCGCCATCGTTCTCCTCGTCACAGCTGGCCTGACATGGTTGGCGTACCCGAATGAAATCAGGGGCGTTGGTCATGCCTTTCTAGGTATTGCGCGCGTATTGGGGCTTCGCTAGCGGCATTCGGGGCTGAAAAACCCTTTTATATCAATCCTGTTTTTTTGCGTACGCGAAAATCGCGATTCTGTAACTCGTTGAAATGGAATGATATTTTTGAAAACAGTGTGTGCCAATACGTGTGCAAAACAGGGTGAAAACACGGTAAAATACCACGCACCAATTTTTGTTTTTTGTGAATTTCATTTTAAATCAATATCTTATAGCGTTTCATATTGAGATATGCTGAATCTGGAAAAAATTTTCTGCACAGATTAGAGTCTCGTTTTGGTGCTAGAATGAACCCTTGAATTTTTCCGGAGCACCATGCAACTTAAATTCACATCCATCACCGGCGCCGACGATGCGGTCGATGCAAAAGAACTGGTGAAGCTGTCGAAAGAATTTCCGACGGCGGAGTGGGCGATTTTGCTGTTGCCCGCGCGCGCGGGAACGGCGCGGTTTCCGTCGACGGACTGGATTAAAAATTTTTCCGCGCAGGCAAAAGGTTTGAACACCGCGATGCACTTGTGCGATGGCGCGCTGCTCGGTTTTATTCGCGGTGAAAAAGAAATTCTCGATTTGATGTCGGGCTTCAAACGCATCCAGCTGAATTTGAAATTCGGCGACGTCGAGGGGAAATATGATCCCGCCGATTTGATAAAGCGCGTGCGCGAAAATCCGCAATTCGAATTCATCATCCAGTACGGCAAAGAAAAGCAGGGGCTGTTGCCGCTGCTGAAAGACGTGCCGAACCATGCGGTGCTGTTCGATGACTCCGCAGGCCGCGGCATTTCGCCCGACAGCTGGGAGCCGCCGCTCGCTGGGCATTTTTCCGGATATGCCGGCGGATTAAATCCCGCGAACGTCGCGCAAAATCTCGAAACGATTTCGAAAGTCGCAGCCGGTCACGTGACGTGGATCGACATGGAGACGGGCGTGCGTACCGATGACAAGTTTGATCTTGCGAAAGTGCGCAGCGTACTGGAAATTTCCGCGCCCTACGCGCAAAAAAGGAAAGACCCGCTGCGCGCTGCCGCGCCGGGCTGTGGTGCCACGTGACAACGTTGAAGCAGCAAAAAGCGCAGCAGACGCAGGCTCTCGCCGTGAAGACGCTTGAAAAGCTGGAAGAGCTGCATCTGCCTTCGACGCCCGAATTTTTCGAGTTGTGGTACAGATATTTTGAGGGGCAC